>JAFPVA010000098.1 GCA_017413105.1 Butyrivibrio sp.
CCTCCGCAGACTGTCTGTTTGCCTTTTTCAAAAATAGAAATTTTTGACCGTAAACCCGAGAACTGGATATATTTTGCTTGGATTTATCATGTTTATAATATTATACTGTTATCAAGATTTTTGCTATCTAAATGACATTGGGACGGTTCTTGCGTTCCATTGCGCTCAATGAAACGGGGGGACGGTTCTCTCGTTTCATTTGATACAATGGAACGACAAGAACCGTCCCCTCGTTCCACCCCACCCTCGTTCCACCTTTTTTCACATATTATTAGGAAGGACAGCATACATGGATTATAGCAGGTATGAGATATACGATTTTGACAACAGAAGCGCTTTTAATATGTCTACAGGTTACAAGGAGCGCAGCTATCAGATGCACTGGCATTCCTACGGAGAAATAATCCTGGTAGGTCCCGGCAAGACAAATATTTTCCGCATAAACCAGAACACATATAATCTGGTGGAGGGGGATTTTGTCCTGATATGGCCCATGGAAATGCACGCCATTATAGATGCCGACAGAAAAGAAGCCCAGGTGATGCAGTTTAGCAATGCCTTCATGAATTCTCTTTTTGATCTGCAGAGAATAATGCATTTTTACAGAAATCTTCATGTTATATGCATAAATTCCCATCCTGAACTGGTGACTCAGTTAAAAGAGATAACGAAGAAAATGCAGAAGGTCTTTTATTCGGGAGGTCCGGACAGAGAGCTTATCTGCTGCATGTATCTCATGGAATTTATGCTGACCATGGACAAGCACAGGGAAGAATTTGCGCCGGAGCTGAGTGAGGATGCCCATAATGACTATGAGGATGATGTGGTCAGAAGAATGATGATGGTCACCGATTATATAAAAAATAATCTGACAGCGGATGATCTTTCTCAGGGCACCATGGCTCAGATGGCAGGAATCAGCAGAGATTATTTTTCCAGAATCTTTAAAAACCTCACAGGCATGAATTACAGCAAGTGGCTGAACATGATAAGGCTTGAAAAGGCTACGGAACTTCTTACGCACAAGAATCTGACTCTGACTGAGGTGGCGATGCTTTCAGGATTTCAGAGTATACCAAGTTTTAACAGGGTATTCCATGATGAGAAGGGCATGGCTCCCGGAGAGTACAGAATGCTATTTGTTGATGACAGAAAGAAATAGTTAGATATACTGAAAAATTAAACACTATCTTAATAATTTATTAAATACCGTCTAAATGTTAGCCATAAAACATTTAAACGGTATAATTTTTTTGTAAGAAAATGACGATAAAATTTATATGGAATCATAAATGGTTGTATTCCGGATATTATTTGTATTTCTGTTATAAGTGGAAAAAAGCAAATGAAGGAAGGAGAAAAAAGTGGCAAACAATAATTCATCTGAGAAACGTGTAAATCTTTTTCAAAAAATAGTATTTCAGAATACTGCAGTAAATGTGGTGATGCTGGTTCTTTTCCTGATTACTATCATAATCGCAAAGAACAGCATGCAGACCCTCATTTATACTTCCGTAATGGCGAGTACCAATGAGGTTGACCTTTTGTTAAAAGAGTCTACACTTAAACAGAATCTTCTTTCAATCGATGGTTCAATCGCAGCTCTCTTAGGTGCAACATCGCTTGGAACTATTGATCAGTCAAACCTGGAGAGCTACTATTCAAATATAACTGCGAAAGAAGGCGAAATTCCTGAACTTTTAGCTTTTTTGGAGCAGAGTATTCTTGTGACACAGGCTGCAGAAGGAAAAGCGCAATATGATGCTGTTGCATCTACGGTAAACGAATATGTGTCTGTGGTTGATAAAATGGTATCTTCTTTCAAGACGGGAGATGCGGCTACTGCCATGGCTCTTTATATTGATCCATATCTTGCTGATCAGGCGGCCATGAATGCAGCGGTAGATGCCGCAGAGAATTCCATTATTACCCTTCAGGACGGTCTTGGAACATATCTTAATGGGACCTATTCCGCAGGCGTTACTAAAATGCTCTGGTGTATAGTTATCTTTGTTATTGCGATTGCCATCGGCCTGATTCTTGGAATGACGAGAATCAGTTCAAAGATTACGCAGATTGTTAATGAACTTCAGGCAATCATTAAAAACATTGAGGATGGAAAGGGCGACCTGACTTCCAGAATAAAGACTAAGACTTCCACAGAGCTTGTTTATATTTCAGATGGTATCAACCAGTTCATTGAGACCCTTCAGGGAATAATCAGGGAAGTAAAAGATGGTTCGGTTGTTCTTACAACTTCATCAGATACCATGACGGATAAAATCGCCAGAGCTAACGACAGTATCACAAATACTTCAGCAGCTCTTGAAGAGCTTTCAGCAAGCATGGACACTGTTTCCACAACAGCTGATCAGATTTCCGGAAGACTTGAGGAAGTTAAGACTGCTACTCAGGAAATCAGAGAAGAGGCTGAGAGTGGTGCCCGCACCGCTGCAGACATCAAGAATGAGGCAGACGAGATCAAGTCCGGTGCCCAGAAGAAGAAAGAGAATACAGGTTCCAAGGTTGGCGAGCTCAGCCAGATCCTTGAAAAATCAGTTAAGGACAGCGAAAAGGTTAGTCAGATCAATGAGCTTACATCTGTTATCCTTGATATCGCATCCCAGACAAACCTTCTTGCTCTTAATGCCAGCATAGAGGCTGCAAGAGCAGGTGAAGCCGGCAAGGGCTTTGCAGTTGTTGCTTCCGAGATCAGTTCACTTGCTGAAAACAGCCGTCAGACAGCCGGAAACATCCAGGTTATCAGTAATGAGGTTACTGAGGCGGTTAATACTCTTTCAAGCAATGCTATGGAAGTTATCGAATTTATCAATAACGTAGTTCTTGCAGACTACGATGCCTTTGTTGAAACCGGCGATAAATACGAGAACACCGCAGTCCTTATGGATGAGATTCTTGAGAAGTTCAATGCCAAGGCAGATAACCTCAACAATATCATGGACAGGATGGCAGATTCCGTAGAAGCCATTACAGATTCTGTTCGTGAGAGCACACAGGCAATCAGCCTTTCAGCTCAGAACTCTACTGAGATTGTTGGAGAGATTCAGGGAATCAGCGAATCCATGGAGGAAAACAACAGAGTTACCGAACAGCTCAATAACAGCACTAAGAGATTTGAGACGTTGTAAATTGAAATAGAATAAAATTATCAGGGACGGTTCCCGGGGGCTTGGAGATGAGCCACCGGGAACCGTTTTTGAATGGAACCATTGATATTTTTCTGGACAAGCTACATAATGAAGGTATAAAAAGCAAATTAGATGCATGGCTTACGTTTCTTGGATGCGATGAACCTGAGATGATAGTGAAGCTTATCACGGAATATCCGGAATTTGAACCCATGTATACTCATCTGTATGACTTATGCAGGAATATAGAAGGGGTGATGAAAATGTTCTCTAAAGAACTTCAGATTATGGATAGAAACACTGTCACATATATGATTGATAGTCTTCAGGAAAAACTTGATATTGCTAATGAGCAACTTGAGGATAAAGACAAGGCTATCAATGATAAAGACAAGACTATCAAGGATAAAGATAAAACAATTGCTGAGAAGGATGCAATTATCAAAAAGTTACAGGATGAACTGAACAAGAAGAAATAACCTTAGCAGGGGACGGAACGAAAGAACCGTCCCCTGTTTTATGTTGTGCGCCTAGCGGCGCACGTTTCTAACGGGTTAAAGTCCCGAATCCGCCCGGTAGTGGGAAGGATATAGCCGAAGGCAAGGGTGTTCATCGTGAGGTGGAATCTGAAGGAAGCTGGATGTGGGGAACATACTAACCCAC
>JAFPVA010000099.1 GCA_017413105.1 Butyrivibrio sp.
CAAGATAAGTTCTCTTTTCCAATCGTCACTGTTGTGGATCTTGCCGGAAACTTTTTGGACATCCTCCAGTCTGCCACCATCCCAGTTGATAACACGGTTCAGCTGATAATTGAAATTTGCTTCATCATTGAGCTTATATACGCCCTTTTTAAGGATTACCGGTCTTGTGATATCGTACTTTTCCATATAGTGCTTTCAATCCCCCTCACAAACTTTTCAGGATTAAACGGAGCAAGTCCTCCGTGCCCCACATCCTTAATTTTCCTAAAGACTGTCTGCGGAAAATGCTTTTTCATATACGCCACATCCCAACGACGATCCTTAACTTCCTTTTCTGCGACCCAGTATTCTATATGGCTGCAGTCAGTACAAATGACCTGTGGCATAGAATAATTGTTGCATGATTCAAATGTACGCCATATTGTCCCGGCACTCATCATCTTCAGAACCTTTGCGGCATACTGCACATCCTCCTCTGACAGTTCATCAGTAGAAAAAGCTTTTTCCAATAGCTTTGTTCCACCAAGTTTTCCTGTGTATATCAACAAAAAATCCTTTATTGCTATCAATCTTGTAACGATCCAAGGAAGCTGATATGGAGTAATACCGCCATCTATCACGGCACTCTGCACTTTCACTTTGTTGTTGGCGAGCATCCTGACTACAATGCTTCCTCCCATGGAGCAGCCGTAAAGACACGTCACATTGCTCAGTCCATTCAGATTCAGCCATCCTTCCAGCTCAGTTGAGATCTCTTCAACACTTGTGAAATCACTCTTAATATCTGGGTCATATCCCGGAAGTGCCGGAATTATCAGGTGATATTTCTTTTCCAGTAGCGGAATCACGTACTCGAAGTAATCCCACATGACAACAGATGGGTGCAACAGCACTATGACCTTATCATTATCTTTTCCAAATTCATGTATCGTCATTTTTCCTATCATTCCTACATTCCACGTACATTAAAGGTATTGTTGATGGTAACTGATTTGAGTAAACTGTTGTAAATCTATTGTCTCTAAGGAATTTCAGATATCCGTCAGCATCCCATTTTGCTTTGAAATCTACTCCTGCGCATGAAAGAGTCTTACTCATAATCCCACTTACTTTTTTATTATTGTCATGTATGAAATTTGGAGCGATAAGCAGCCCGTCTTTTCGCAATACCCGTTTTATCTCTGATAAGACCTTTTCAGGTTCCGGGATAACATGAAGTGCATTGGCGATGATAATCACATCAAAGCTGTTATCAGCATATTGCAGGGATGACGCATCAGCTTTTTCAAAGACAAGGTTTTCAGGCACAATTCCCCTTCTTGCCATAGCAAGCATCTTCTCGGAATAATCTGTAGCAATCATCTTTTTTGCTTCATCCGCAACCTGCCTTGCAATAACACCTGGACCTGTAGCAAGTTCAAGCACTTCTTTATCCTTGATCACTGCTTTTATGCGCTTGTACATGGACTCATATGCCCTTTTGTTTCCCGGGGTTCCTGTGACAAAGTTGCTATAAACAGGTGCAAAGCGATCCCATACATTTTTATTGGACGAAGACAGAATTCGCATGTCCTCGAGAACGATCTCACTCTTCCACTCTTTCGGGATATTGTCAGGCTCATATACCATTCCGTACAGTTCTACTCCATCCGTAAAGTGCTGAGTTACTACACATTTCATGCCCAGATGCTCATATTTATTTTTCTTCAGCACAGCATCCGTATCCAATACCACAGGAACTGCCTGTCTTCGGCCTTCCTCAAATGCAATTTCCAGGACCTTTCGCATGAATCCTTTGCCCTGATATTCTTTTCTTACCGCAACCATGCCTACATAAATGAAAGGCACTTTAAGTTTGGACAGTATGGCTCCATAACTCTTTCCCGAATTAAAAAAGCCCCTCGCGGCACTTCGCAAATGACCTACATCCGCGCATCCGGGAATAGTTTTCAAAAGACCTGCAGCAGATTTCAGACTCATGTTGACTCCGGGATTCTTAAAGGCAATAAATCCCTCATGTTCCTCGCTTGTTGAGTAAAGAACTCTCTCATTAATGGCCATGCGCACATAAGCGCATATGTAATCACTCACGGCCTGTCTGCCTTTTCCAAGATACCCCATTCCAAATTCTGATTCAGCATACTGAAAATCTGCGAAAGCATCGCCTATATCACGAATCTCTTTTTCACTCAAAGAATTTATCTTAATCGACATGCCCTACTCTTCCCCCTGTTTTATATCAGATATCCGTTAGTATCCCTCTCAAGGTCTGTCCACTGCTTTGGAATATCGCCGTATTTCCTAATGTATTCCTTGAAATCTCTGTTGAGCGCACTCATCTCATCAATTGCATTCATTGCGTGGTCAGAGGTGCAGAGTTTTCCAAGTTTTGTTGCGAAAATGAATTGGTAAAATGGGGTATATTTCTTCTTGAATTTTGGATTTCTAAAGTCTTTATCAGAATCAGGCATAATTTCATGCCCGTTGTCTTCCAAAACTGTATAAGCCGCAATAGTTGCATCCATGATCCTATTGATGTAGGCTTTGTCACGCTTAAGCTTTTTTATATCACCATTTGCATAATAACAGGCAAAAGCTATTGGTATTACTGATGCTGCATGGCATATGAGCCAGTCTGTCATATTTGATTCATAGACTACTTTGAAGTTTGTTCCGGAGAATACATTTCTTACAAAATTCTCCTGCGAGGGAGTCCCCTTAGTATTTCCAACTGTTATCTTATTCAGTGACACTGATCTGATATAGCTCTTTTCCCTGTGCCCGGCAGACATTGCAAATGCAAAAAGAACTGACTTCTTCGATAGTGCTTTTGTGAGTTCGTCTGTCTTGAGATTGTTCCCAACAAATACTATGTTCTTGGAGCCATTGTTATTTAGATCCTCAACAACACCGTCCACTTGAGTGTATCTGACCACCACAAAAATAACGTCGTATATATCATCTGATTTCAGTTCATTGATCACAGGTATCTTCACATTGGTCTTTCTGCCGAAATAATTATGAATACTAAGCCCATTTCTTTTTATCTCTTCATACCATTTTCCACGTGCAAGAAGTGTGACATCTTTTCCCTGCCTGTACAAGTTGCTTGCAAGATTTCCCCCCAACACTCCTGCTCCATAAACAAGTATTCTCATATCATTCCTCTCTTTTAAATGTCACAAAGATGAGCCCTGCAAACAGAGCACATAATACTGCTCCTGTCAGCATCCATAGGGATAATCCATAATCAGTATTTGAAAGGATTCCATATATTGAAATAGGGATTCCAACTAGTCCGCCCAGCGACAATGCTCCAAAGCCCCTGTGCAGCCTTGTCGCTGTAAGGATGCGGTTAAGCCCTGCCGCCCTCTCACTAATTAGTTCCAACACGCCAATCATCATGAAAATTGCTACTATGACAGAAAGTACGGCATACATATTCGCCTCTTGCCTCAAACATTTCACTGTACAAACAATCCATATTATCCAGCCTGCATTCCCCGGCAAATCATATATCATCCACTTAGCTGTGGATATCTCCGTTCTATATATCCCAATGCCAGGTTTCCACGGGATGCATCTGTTTACGTTTTTCTTATACTCAGCGTACTCCTCACCATATAAATCCAAAAGCCACTTCTCTTCCGTTTTTATAAGTGCAACTGTCATAATAATCCAGTCAACAATCGGAAAAAGTAGCAGCCATGCATTATGCCACATAAGGGTAATCCCAGATAGCGCAAACCACCAGCCGCTGTACATCGGGTTCCGTACCCATGAATAAATGCCATTGGTCTGAAGCCTGTTCTCTGTTATAGAATCATCCATATCTGACCAGACAGCTCCTATATACCATACACCGATTCCCATTATTATGAGTAATGTACCAACCACTCGGAAAATAAGTATCCATGAATCATACAGAATTCCTATCTTAAGCACATAGCCAAACAAGATAATTCCTATTACATTGACCATAGCAATTCCATAAACAATATATGGCCCGACTCCAAAGAGAGGGAGTTTCTGCCCTTCCTTCATGTAGTTCTTTAACATTTTCTGATCACCTCATCATGACATGCAGGCCCATCTGATAAATCCGAATGTCTGATAAACTCTACATGCCGTGTAAGTCCCGAATAGGCTCTTGTATCTGTATTGCAGAATATTTTACAAAGCGGTCTTATCCCATAGGTTTCAAACATTTCGACATACATACACTTTGAAATTCTATAATCTACCTTGTCTCTGGTGACATTAAAATAATCATAGGTTATGCTGCCATCAGTCATTCGTTTTTCATGGTCGCCGATATTCCACTTTCTGGCAATATCAAAACTGTTCGGAAGTGCGTTGATTATTGCAATTATCACATTGAAAAATGTCCTTCTTGCTTCAAAACCAGCGTTTATATAATCCATGATATCTGTGTCAGAAAAGCCAAATTGCTTTAGTTCCAGACACATTGCAATTACCGCATATACATGAAGCGTACTTGTTGATGGATAAACATTGTGTTTCCTGAAATCATCAGAGGCATACATCTTAGAAAGTCGGACAGCGTATGCTTCAACTCTGTCATCGACATTATTAAGTCCAGTTTTTTCAATGGCCTTTCGATATATCTTTTTATAGGCTTTTATCTTTCTGTCCATCCCTTATCCTCCAACTTTACTGAGGATTCGCTATCTTATCAGGCACAATCCAGTAATCACAGATAAGTTCCTTTATACTTCATCATAACCGCGCCATCTACTCCTTATTTCTTTGCAATGACTGTAATCCACGGTTTACTCTCATGATGATCTGACTTAACCTTTGAAAAACCCGCTTCTTTCAGAGCCTCTTCGATTTCTTCTACTGTATGACACTTCATGCCATCAATGATGCTCTCAAACTGGAGACTCGCCTTATCAGTTCCATCAGACTCATTTACAATCATGAAGATTCCACCAGGCTTAAGTGCCTTGTTTACCTCTGAAAAGCATTTCTCAAGTCCCGGCCAGAAATAAATGGTCTCAAAAGCTGTTGCAAGATCATACTGCTCATTCATGTTCAGATTAGAAACGTCGCCCTGCTGAACCTTGCAGCGTCCCTTCTGTATCATGCCTGTGTTGTAAGCTGCTGCTTTTGCAATCGAAACATCTGAATAATCAATCGCCGTAACCTTAGAAGATGGATACTTCCGTAGCAACTCATGTGCATTTCTTCCACCACCGCATCCAACTTCAAGAATTTCTTCCGGTGCAATAGTTTTTAAATGTGCCATTCCCCAGTCGGCCATCTTCGCGTGCCCACTGTTCATGCCATTGACCATCATCTGTCCCAGGAAACCTTCTGGCTTTCTTGTCTGACTTACAAAGTTTTTAAAAAGTCCCATAAATCATTTCCTCCCCATAAGAAGCGCAGAACCTGTAAGAGCCATCCAGGTGGACTCCCACTTGCTCATGAACATACCGTTAGTAGTATCAACAAGTTTTACTTCTTCGTATCCCATATTTTTAAGCTTTTCTACAAAGCTTTCCATATCTCCATATTTTGCCTTGGACATAATATCGTGAATAGCAAATGTTCCGCCCTTCTTAAGGGTCCTTAGTGTTTCAAGAAGAATCGCCTGTCTGTCCTTACTTGGTATGTTGTGATATACATAGTTGCTTGTTACTGCATCAAAAGTCTCATCTGCAAAATCAAGCTTACAGGCATCGCCCTGCTGAAAAGATGTGTTATTTACACCTTCAGCAACTGAATTACTTTCGCAGAGACTCTTGCTGAATGAAGCATACTCTTTACCCCATCTGTCTATACCAATTATCTGAGCGCCTGGATTTTTCTTTGCACAGGCAATACTTAGAGCCCCGCTTCCACATCCAACATCGAGGCATTTACCGCCATCCGGGATTTTTACATAGGATGAAACACCTTCTATTATCTGCTTAGACATCTGACGTGTTCCGTTATAGGAAAATGCCCTGTACATCAGGTGCATCCACAAAGATATCAAGGCAAACAGCACAGTTAAAATCAGCAATACCTTTCCCACTATTGAAGCAATACCTACGATTACTGTAACAAAGCATATTGCTGCAGTAATTCCAATCGTCCCAAGTACCATCCCTTTTGGCATCCAATTCTTGTAATCAGCCTTCATCGCCATTCCTCCTATGTTTGATCATATCTATCCTCTCAATTACTCCGATATCTTCCAGCACATTTATCATGCGGTATACCGTAGCTACTCCCACAGAAGGATCTTTGCCTCGTACAATACAGCAGATATCCTTGCAGCTGGCTCCGTCATTATCCGCAATGACATCTGCAACTATCATTCTCTGTCTGGTTATTCTCATACCGCTCTCTTTTAAAGCCTCAACAATCTGCTCATTATTCATCATGCCATCACTTCCAGCCAAACATTATTTCGTTAGTTGTAGCTAACCCATTCTCAAAAGAAAAGCCCGCACTAACCGGGTGTTTTTAATAGATATTTAATATCATGAAAATCATTATCAGTTATCTCAAATGTTAGCATGAGCTAACTCAATTTTCAATAGTACTGCAAACACCGGATCCATATATGGTTCTATGTCCGCATGCGTCCCCCACCTGGCGTAGCCATATTCCTGATTGTGCCGAAACTTCTTTGCATTCTTGCTTTTCATATACGCCACCAGTCTTAGGATCCCGCCGATAGCAAGTCATACGAGCAGATCCACCGGGTGAAAACTCGGAAACGGAAAGGTAAATTAATTCAAAGAAACCGCCTGCAATGGCGGTTTCTTTTTTAATATATGCGCTACATATAGCCTTAAGAGCACTTTCCGTTTAGCCAGAGGACAGATTTTTTCAAAGCCTCAATGGTCTTGGTTTCAAGAACGCATCTTGCATTTCTCTGCTCGGCGAGACTGAGCCTTTCCTTTAAATCAATTTCTCCGTCTCCAAGAGCCAGATGGTTCCCGGGCGGAACCTCTGAGCCATCATGGATATGGAAATGGATCAAATGATCCTTATGACTCATTATGAAGGGAACATCTTTTTCTCCGGTAGCCTTTGAATGGCCTATATCCCAGGTAAGACCAAACTTTTGACTCTCCAGCAAAAACTCGATTGCTTTCTTTTCATACTCCCGAAATCCGTCTGTGTTTTCCACAGCGATCATGATATCGCTGTCCCCGATCCACTCCTCGCACTTTCCGCGAAATACAGAGACCGACTTCATGTAGGTATCAAAATCCCGGTCATACATCTGCACTTTGCGATCAGGCAAAGTGATATAAATCCCGTGGTGCATGTGCATGTTGAGAGTAAGGGGCTGACTTACATCGCCATAGCTATCACGCAGCGGTAAAAGAGCTTTTGTCACCTCGATAGAGCGTCTTACCGTTTCGAGGTATGCGTCCGAAACCAGACGATTAAAATCCGCAATATTCAGGTTTTCATCAAGATGAATTGTATAGTAGATTCCTGCTTTATCCGCAAATTCGATAAGGCGATCCGTCTCCTCCAATAAATCAACCTGATATTCCGGAAAATTCATGTTCAGTTCTATGAAGTTAAGGCCAAGACTACTGCAAAGATTTATGTTGTCTTCCAAAGTTTTGTTCTCAATAAGTGTTGGCATTCCAAACTGCATCATACATCTCTCCCCATTATCGTATTGTTTCCTCAGACACTCTCTGAATTTGACCGGCGGCTTCTTCAGG
>JAFPVA010000100.1 GCA_017413105.1 Butyrivibrio sp.
CATACGCTCAACCTTATCAACAGTCTCTTTATCTGTGAAAATAACGCCAACCTTCTCAAGAGCTGGTCTTCTGTTAGGGAATTTATCCTCTATTACAAGGTACTCGCTCTCCTCAGCATTTACAAAAGGAGCAACCCAGGTCTTCATGGTTGTAACTACAGGCTCCAGATCCTCAACGCCGTCCTTCTTAAGGATCTCGTTTACTGAATCGTCAGGTCTTGGTGTGATCTTGTCGATCATTGACCAAGGGAAAGAAACTAAATTCTCATTGTGCACATAATCAAGGAATCCTGCTTCTGCCTTACCATTTTCTGTCCAATTCTTGGCAAATGCATCCATAGCTGCAAAGAGCTTGTCTCCGTTGTGAGAGCAGTTATCTGTGCTGACCATGGCAATCTTCTTTTCACCGGCCTTGAATCTTGCATAGAGAAGAGCAGCAACTTTTCCAATGTAGCTCTTTGGTTTCTCAGGGCCATTCTCAAAGTCCTCTTTTACTGCTGGAAGTGTCTCTCCTGCTGCATTTACGATGCTGTAACCTTTCTCGGTAATTGTGAAGGTAGCCAGCTGAAGACTATCTGCGGAAAAGATTTCCTTAAGTCTGCCAAACTCCTTGTCATTAGCGGAATCTAAGATGCAGGACTCTGCAATACTCTCAATTACAGACTTCTCCACATTTCCATCTGCCTTTAATGTAACAAGGATTGAAAGATTGTCGTGAGGTCTGTACATCTTTTCGATGATCTCGTAGTCATAACCCTCTACAACCGTAAGTCCTCTTGTGGCACTACCTTCCTCAAGCATTCTCTGTGAAAGATTAGCCTGAAATGCTCTGAAGATGTTGCCTGCACCAAAGTGCACCCACTCAGGATTCGCAACAGTCTCCTGTATCATTTTTTCTCTGTCAAAAGAAGGAACGAAGTATCCCTTTTCCTTCCACTCAGCATTTTTTACTGATTCATTATTTAAAACCATTTTTCTTACTCTCCTTACTAAGTAGTTGAATCAAAAGCACAATTTTACTCGAAGCGTATCATAGACAGCTTGTAACAATGAATATGAAAAACAAGTGCGATTTTGATGCTGCGTAGTTGAGACATTTATGGCTCAACGGAGCGTCAAGCATCACGAGCACGGTTTTTCATATCATGTTACAGACGTCCCATTATCGTGTGTGCTGCTTTTCGATGGCTTCCCAGAGACCGTTGATGTAGGTTGCTCCAAGAGCTCTGTCATAGAGGCCGTAACCAGGCATTGCAACCTCTCCCCAGATCATACGACCGTGGTCAGGACGAATAGGTCCGTCAAAGCCTGTCTCATAAAGAGCCTTGACAATCTCATACATATCGAAGGTTCCGTCAGATGAAAGATGTGCAGACTCCTCGAAGTTTGTAGGTGAGATGAATCTCAGGTTGCGAACATGTGCGAAGTGAATTCTGCCCTCAAGAGCTCTGATCATGTGAGGAAGGTCGTTCTCAAGGCTTGTGCCGTAAGAACCTGAGCAGAAAGTAACACCGTTGTGCACATCATCTACAGCCTTCATAAGTTTTAAGATGTTCTTTTCATTGTTGATGATTCTTGGAAGGCCAAATACTGACCATGCAGGATCATCAGGATGAATCGCCATCTTGATATCATATTTATTGCAGACAGGCATAATTGCCTTAAGGAAATATACGATATTCTCGAAGAGCTTGTCCTCGTCAATTCCTGAATAAAGCTCAAACAGTTCTTTTACATGAGCCATTCTCTCAGGCTCCCAGCCTGGCATTACTGTTCCGTTTGTATCTCCTGAAAGAGTCTCAAACATCTTTGCAGGATCGATGGCATCAACGGCTTCCTGTGTGTAAGCAAGTACTGTGGAGCCGTCAGCTCTTTTTCTTGCAAGCTCTGTTCTGGTCCAGTCAAAAACAGGCATGAAGTTGTAGCACACCATGTGGATGTCCTCTTTACCAAGGTTCTCCAGAGTGTCAATGTAGTTCTGGATGTGCTCATCTCTATCCTTTGTTGCAGCCTTGATGGCATCTGATACATTGACGGACTCAATGCCGGCAATCTTCATATCTTCTGCAGCAACGTCAGCCTTTAAAGCCTTGATTTCATCCTGAGTCCAGAGCTCACCGGCCTGCTTATTGTAAAGAGTTGTTATAACGCTCTTTACCCCGGGGATCTGTCTGATCTGCCAAAGCTTAACAGTATCAAATTCTTTTCCATACCAACGAAGTGTCATTTCCATAATTCGTGTTCTCCTTTTTTTGGTGTTTTGTAGTCCGCAGTGGGAATTTAGTTTAATGTGCATGCCTATCAGCATTTCTCAAATGATCATCATAAATTTACTTTATATTCTTTTAGATAATTTATGAATGGAATTATTTGTTTCACACATTGCAATAATTGCTATTTATGTTATCATGTTTTTTATCTGTAACATAAATTTGAGAAGAGAAGGAGGTATAATGCATACTCAGCACGATTGGATTTTCGAAGAAAATCGTTGGAGTGCTGATATGCATATACCCCGTCTCTTCTCTCATCATCTTACCGGGAAGCCACTATGAAAAATAAACTCAGATCAAGCTTTAACTCCAGACAGTACATGCTATCCTCGGATTTTGAGGTCTATTACTACTCAGACAGGGACTTCAAGACCTTAAATCCCCATGCCCATGATTACTACGAATGCTACCTCTTTATCGAGGGTGATGTGACTATGGAGATTTTTAAGGGAAACGCGCATGACGATAACAAATCTAAGGAAAGCGGTCTCGCCACTGATACAACTGCTACGCAGACTTATAAGATGACCCCCGGCGATCTTATGATCGTTCCTCCCGGAGTTAAACACCATGCTCTGATGCATGATTCGGAAAAGAACTACAGGCGCTTTGTCTTTTGGATCAGCAGGGACTGCTGCAACTCTCTTTTAGAAGAATCCATGGACTACATGTACCTGATGCAAAAGGCTGAGGCCTTCCATAAATACATCTATCATCTGGCCCCTGCCCAGTTCCATCAGGTGGAGTCCAAGTTCTTGCGGCTTTTGGAAGAAACCAGTCAGGACCGCTACGGTTCTGATGCATTCCGCCATGTATGCCTGTGCGACCTGATACTTACCATAAACCGGATTATCTACGATGAGGAGCATCAGCATACGGAAAATGATGAGCTCACTCTTTTCCAGAACATTATCTCCTACGTGGAGGAGAATCTGGAGGAACAGCTGAGTCTTGATGATATCGCCGGAAAGTTCTTCGTTAGCAAGTACTACGTTGCCCACCTTTTTAAGGACACTTTGGGAATCTCCCTTCATCAGTACATAATAAAAAAGCGTCTCTCAGAGTGCAGAGACGCCATTACAAGCGGTGAACCCATAACCACAGCCTACGAGCGCTTTGGCTTTAGGGATTATTCCAGTTTTTTCAAATCCTTTAAAAAAGAGTACGGCATGTCGCCAAAGGAATATCAAAGCATCTACAAACGACCTGTAAAGTAGTTCCAAAGGAATCCCAGCATCATTCCCACAACAACATTCTTGTCCAAAATACCGTGTTTGATTACCTTGTGAAATGAAATTTATTTCAAAAATCCGCACCGGATGCAGATTTTTTGAATATCATTTTACGCTGCGTCTCCCCGCCAGAACTTCCCGATAATCCTCAAGGTTTTTCTTAAGGAGTTCAGGAATATTCAGCTCATAAGGGCATTTTGAAAGGCATGCGCCGCAACCTATACACTGATCTATCTTTTCCATCTCTGCCTGCCAATGCTCGGAAAGCCAGCTTTCACTTGGCGCACGGCGAAGCATCAAGGACATACGGTTACAGTTGTTTATCTCTATACCCACGGTGCAAGGCATGCAATATCCGCAGCCTCGGCAGAAATTACCCATGAGCTCTTTTCTCTCTGATTCAATAAACGCAGTGATTTCTTCGTCCATAACCGGCGTTTCATCCATGAATGCCAGCCATTCATCAAGCTCAGATTCTCTCTGTATTCCCCAGATAGGCACAGTTCCATCGAACTGGCTCACAAAAGCCATTGCAGCTTTGGAGTTGGTGATAAGTCCTCCTGCAAGGCCCTTCATGCAGATAAATCCAACATTCTTTTCATTGCAGAGCTTTAAAAGCTCAACCTCCTGATCCGAAGCCAGATAACTGAAAGGATACTGAACTGTCTCATATAATCCGGACTCAGCAAGTTCCCTGGCGATGCCAATCTTGTGGGCTGTGCCTCCGATATGACGAATCTTCCCCTGTTCCTTTGCCTTAAGCATGCACTCGTACATTCCGGTGCCATCCCCCGGTCTCCAGCACTGTCCCATGAGATGGAACTGGTAAATATCGATATAATCTGTTTTTAACTTGGACAATGAAGTCTCAAGGTGCTCCCAGAACTGCTCAGGAGTCTTGGCTCCGGTCTTTGTCGCAATGATTATCTCATCTCTTTTGACATAGCCGTCTCCAAAGGCCGCTCCAAGCTTTTCCTCGCTGTCGCTGTAAGCCCTTGCGGTGTCAAAAAACCTCATGCCACCATCGTAGGCCTTTCTCAAAATCTTAACTGCCTCTTCCAGAGAATCTCTCTGAACAGGCAGAGCGCCAAAACCATTCTGCGGAACGCATATGCCGGTGCGTCCAAGTGTGACATTCTTCATAAAATTCTCTCCTTTTATAAAGTGCTACATTTCAGTTCTATTCGCTATGGTGCGGATATGCTCTAAATTGTTACATCCACACACCAGTAACATCCATTACTCTGCGTTTTTCTTCTGCTTATCAATCAGCAAATTGTACAGCGTCTGGTCAGTTCCAAACTCCTTCATAAGCTTTTCAACTTCATCCAGAGCCTTGTCCCTTGCTCCCTTTGGAGTCATATTTCTTTTCACTGCACGGATAAGAATATTCTTGGGAGTGTGGGCAAAATCAATGAATTCCAAGAGCTGTGTCTTGTAGCCCGAATACTCAAGAAGATTTCCTCTTATAGCATCCGTTGCCAATGCTGAAAAGCGCTCCTTGATGATGCCATACCTGGTAAGGAGCGAAAGCTCATCACTCTTTATCTTTTTATTCAGCTCATGCTGGCAGCAGGGAACGGAAAAGATCATCTTTGCATTCCACTGTACAGCATTGTAAAGAGCATAATCAGTAGCGGTATCGCAGGCATGGAGCGTTATGACCATGTCCACCTCAAAGGGTGTCTTATAGCCGTTAATGTCTCCCAGCTCAAAGTGCAGATTCTCATATCCGTATTTTGCAGCTGCTTCGTTGCATTTTTTTATTACATCCTTCTTAAGGTCCAGTCCGATGATGTTTGCCCTGATGCCTCTTACTTCAGTCAGGTAATAGTAAACCACGAAGGTCAGATAGGACTTGCCGCATCCAAAATCAATTACGTTCAAATGATCAGTCTTCAGTTTTCCTATCTCATCATCAAGGATCTCCAAAAAGCGATTTATCTGCCTGAACTTATCATACATGGATTTGACGACTTTTCCCTCACGGGTAAAAATCCCCATATCCACCAGAGGCGCTACCTGCTGCCCTTCGCTTATAATATAATTCTTGGTACGGTTGTGAGTCAGGCTTACATTAGTTTTCTCATCACTCTTCAGGGCTCGTTTTTTCTTTGTAAAATCCCCCTTCTTTGAAATGAGAAAAATATGTTCAAAGCTGTCGGTCCAAAGATTTATCTGCCTGAAAGATACACTGTCCTGCTGATAAACAATCTCTTCTATGGCCTCAGCAAGCTCTTTTCCCGAAAGGTTTTCATGGAAAACCTGCTTGTCCGTATATTTGGAAATCTGGAAATGACGCTCAAGGCTTCCGCAGACTGCGCAATCTGCATTTTTCCTTTCTGCACCCTGTCCCGTGCCGTCTTTCGCCTGTATATCAATTTTCCTGTACTCTAAAGTTCCCTTGGCAGCCTTACTTATGATGATGCGGCTGACAATCTCGCTCTCAAGCACAGAATTTATCTCTTCTCTGATACTGCTCATTTTCTTCCTCTATGAAAATCCTACGGTTGGACTAGTGTGCTGTCTTATTCATATTTAATCAAATGACGAAGTAGATCATTTCATAGGCAAGGATGATAAATCCTGGCAATGCGGGCATTGTCAAGATTTTCAGACGCAGCATATGAATATACACGTTGTTTGATTGAATATGAGCCAGACAGTACACTAGGCCTCTTGCACTATTATATCATTTGCCATGTATTCTTGAATTGCAAATTCGTAAATCATGCATTCTTGGATAAAAACTCCAAGAATGTATCAACCACGCCATTTGAAGGCGACTAACGTCGCAGGGCTTGGTTGACTCTTGAATCATGTTCTCACGAAACCCGCAGCAAGTGCGGATTTCTGTAATTTTATCCAAGAACTCATGCTACACCAAAAATCTTGTTTACTGTTCAGACAGAAATGCGCACTCTGCTGCGTATTTCGTGAGATAGTAAATCAGGAGTGAGCGCATTCCTTCGACGAAGTCGAATTGGTATGAATGCGCGAATTCGTTACTGGAGCGAGCTGCAAGCGAGTGAACAGTAACAAATCCTGGTGCGGTTTGGCGGTTCATTTCATCGGATTCACTGATACCGGGCCATGTAGTATGGATTCGGATTGGTGCGCTTGGCGGGCTGACCTATATAGATACGAATTATTTCGGCAAAGGCAGCTGAATCTGTGTCCACATGTTGTGCTCAGTGCCATACCCGCATAATTTGCGTCTTTTTCAGATTTTTTAATATTTTGGATACCAAAAAAACAAATTGCGTCGTCTTTCTTTTCATTTTTGCTTTTTAAGCTGTAGTGAATCATTAAGATTCGCATGCAGTACACATTTTCACATGCTGTTGTTACTGCTTAAAACAAGTTTTCAGAATTAAAGCCGTACCTTTATCGGATTATTCTTTAAAATTTTGCTCTTTTCACCAATTCCATACTTCTTTTTTTATGAAATCCAAATTTAAGACGTGAGCAAAAAAAATCACGACATCTTTTTGGAAGGAAATGGCTATAAAGACGTAAAATTCCCCATTATGATATCTTGAATGAAACATTCAAGATATCAGCAAACAAGCCTATTCCAGTCGACTTACGTCGAAGGGCTTGTTTGCCACCTGAATCATGTTCTCACGAAACCCGCAGCAAGTGCGGATTTCTGTAATTTCATCTAAGAACTCATACTTTCTTGAAAAAATAAACGGTGTCCATATCAGTTTATGGTCACCGTTCATAATTATTGTTCATAGGAAAACCGAGCACCATCATGGCATTGTCTTTACGCCTAGCATCTCTGCAACCCTGATGTAGTCAGTATCTTCGCGCTCTTCCTTCATATACCTGGATACGTCTTTAGTCATGGCTAGAGCAAACATGAGGACGCCCTTAGTATTTTCAAATACTTCCACAATTCTCTTATTCATAAATGTATGCCTCCTTTTTAAGCAGTTGCAGCATCACGCCGATCAACCTGCTGTATTTTCTCTTGTATAATTATTTATACGAGACATATTATCTGGATGGCAAAAATCTTTATGAATAATATATTTTTTACATCAGACCCATTCCCTTTAATATAAGTATCCAGAAAAAGATCGTCACTATAGAAAGAACCGTGGTGATAACTACATATTCACCTGCCAGATCAGCGTCTGCATCCATGCTCTGTGCCATTGGATAGGAAGCTGCTGCCACAGGAGTTGCAAACATACAGAACACTACAAAAAACTCATTTCCCCTTAAACCAAGCTGCGACATGATAAAGCACAAAGCAGTCGGTACCAGCACCAGTTTCATTACTGTACCGACGGCCAGAGGCACTGCATTTTTCTTCATATCAGACAAATGCAGCGTTCCGCCAAGAACAAACAAAGATAGCGGAGTTGCCATGCTGTTCAGCTCTCCTATCGGTAAAACCAGGCACTCTGGCATTGTTACCGGAAGCAGGTTAAAGAGGACTCCTGCTATGGCGCCTATTATCAGCGGATTCTTTAAGATATTCACAAAAAGCTTTCCAAAGGCGACCTTTCCGCCCCTGTAATACTCCAGAATTGCGACAGAAGCAATATTGTAGACTGGCACCACAAAGGCAACAACAATGCTCGCCATGGTGGCCCCCTCTGCACCAAACACGCTCTGGGCAAGAGGAATAGCATATAATACTGAATTACTCCTGAAAATAGCCTGAGTAATTACGCCCTTTCTGCGATTATCTTTTTCAAAAAAAGGCACAAGATAAAAAGACAGCAGAATAAGGATAAGGGTTGCGATTACCGCAAATCCCACATATCCTGCTCCGTTTAGCTGTCCAAAATCCACGGCATATAGATTATTGAACATGATAAATGGAAAAAAAACATTGAAAACAACACCGTTCAGCTCCTTAAGGAAGCTCTCTTTTACCAGCGAAAGCTTCTTGGAAACGGCTCCAAGGAGGATATAGACCATAAACGGAATGACCGCATTTGTTGCTACAGCAAGATTTTCCATAAACTCTTTTCCTATTCGTATGTCTGATGTCTTCATCTACCTTACAGCCCCAATGGATCAAGAAACTCCTTAACCTGCCTCATATATTCATCGGGACAATCGAATACTCCCTTAATGTGCTCACAATCAACATGGAATTCAGACTTAATATCGCTACCTACGTGGTCGTAAACTTCTTCAACCTTTTCCCTAGGACAGGTCTTGTCCTGGTCAGAAACAATTATCTGGGTTGGAAGCTTGTCTTTTTCCACCTCTTTGATGGTATCACCCTTCTTGTAGTCAACGCCATAAGCAAGCTTCATGACTACGCCGCCGGTAAACATAAGATAATCGGACATTGCGCCGTACATTGCCTCCGGATCGTCATCTCCGAAAACTGAGCGGAGCATAAACTCCATTCCGGGAACAGGACTGTCGCAGATAACCGCATCAGCTGCGTTTGCATCTCCCGGTGTAACATTTGAAGCATAAAGAGCTGTAGTCTGACCGCCCATGGACTGACCATGAACAATTACCTTTTCCTTGCCAAGTTCTTCTCTTGCATACTTAACCAGAGCTCTTACATCCAGGGATTCCAGAATTCCAAAGGTAACCCTGCCATCAGGATTTACTCCGCTTCCTCTCTGGTCATGAGCAATTACATCGTAGCCGCGAAGAAAATACTGCTCAGCCAATGGATATGTGAAAACACGGTCGCCTCCTGCTCCGTGTACAAGAATAACTACTGCGTCTCCTCCGTTATCAAAATAAGTTGCAGGACATTCATTACCGTCCTCTGCTGTTACTGTGATTTCATTTCCGATACTGTCGTATTTTCTCTTGAAAGCTTCAAGATCATATCCCCAATCTTCAAGCTGTGTTAAGCTGTTTCCCACAGTGTCATTGTTCTTGTTCTGATAGACAACCTGATCGGCTACCATCCATCCCAGTGCCACCGAAGCTCCAATGACAAGAACCACAATGACGATTGCAATAATTGATAATACTTTTGTTACTTTTTTCTTTTTCATTTCTAAAAAACTACCCCACTAACACTAAAATTTTCAGAGAAAATAATAGCATACAGGGGCATAAAAAGAAATGATAAGTTACTGTTAAGGCAGAAATGCGCACTAAGCTGCGCATTTCGTGAGGACCTGATGCAGGAGTGAGCGCATTCCTTCGACGAAGTCGATATGAAATGAATGCGCGAATTCGTTACTGGAGCAAGCTGTATGTGAGTGAACAGTAATAATGGTAATTTATGGCGGATTCATTGCACTTAATGCATGTTTCGCTATAATATGATAACAGGGTAGAAAGATCATAAAGCGTTCATTCTTGCTGCGAAGCAAGTCGTGTCATCATAACAGGGAGTTTTTTATGCCAATTGAAAATGAAAAGATCCTTAGTGGCCACATCAAAGACCTGGCCAGAAGGGCTTATGAAAATAATTTTACAACCCACACCAACTTTCTGTCTGCATCAGAGCTGGCGCAGATTGACATGATCTGCAAAAGAGACGGGCTCTACACCGGAGAAAGCGAAATACAGGGTTCCAGATTCTGCCTCTATGGCGGCGTTGATGATCCCGACCGTATGGTCATTGCTTTTTTGCCGGAGTATCTGGATGAGGAGACATTTCTCCTTCAGGAAAAAGAAGCTTCGGACATCTTAAAATGCATACGCATAGCCCCGGTAAATGCCCGCTTCGCAGATGAACTGACCCACAGGGATTTTCTGTGAAGCATCATGAATCTCCAGATAGAAAGAGACAGAATAGGTGATATCAGGACCGACCACACCAAGGCCTATGTAATGGTCACAGCGGATGTGGCAGAGCTTTTATGCAGCGAGCTGGTTCGTATTAAGCACACCACCGTCAGATGCAGCCAGGTTCCTGTAGCAGAATGCGATATACAACCTGAATTCAAGGAAATTAACGGAACCGTTGCCTCAGAGCGCCTGGATGCCATACTCTCTTTTGTCTACAAGCTTTCAAGAAACGAGTCTTCGCGCCTCGTTGAAGAAGGCGCCGTAGCTGTTGATGGTCATATCGCCATAAGCGGTGGCTATGACCTCAAAGTCGGCGCCAGAGTATCAGTACGTGGATACGGCAAATTTATTTACGACGGAATTAAAAACACAACCAAAAAGGGACGCTCCCTAATCGCAGTCAGAGTGTATGTTTGAGATTCGCATTACTTCTCACTAACCCTGCTGTAAATGCGTGTTCTGAAATTCAGTTCAAGATGTCATACATTCTTGGATATAAAATCCAAGAATGTATCAACCAAGCCATTTGAAGACGACTATCGTCGTAGGGCTTGGTTGACTCTTGTATCATGTTCTCACGAAACCCGCAGCCAGTGCGGGTTTCTGTAATTTCATCTAAGAACTCATAGTCTTCTTTGTGCTGCAGATGAAGATACACAAAAAGCTGATAGCTGCAATAATTCCTACAGGATAAGCTATGACAGCCGAAAGGTGCAGGCACTCAGGTGCAATGAAGAAGTACGTCACGGAAACTGCTGACATAAAGGTTGCCGGAACTACAGTGATAATGTACTTTCGTCCATTTCTATAAAGAAACATCGAAGCAGTCCAAAGGGCTATCATGGCCAGAGTCTGATTGGACCAGCTAAAATATCTCCAGACAATCCCATAGTTGAGCTGGCTCACCAACGCTCCTGAAAGAAGCAGTGGAACGCACAGATACAGTCTTTTTACAAAGTTCTTTTGATCAATCTTGAACCAGTCAGCTAGAACAAGCCTTGCTGAGCGGAATGCTGTATCTCCGGAAGTTATGGGGCAAGCTATAACCCCCAGCATTGCAAGAGCTATCCCAACACCTCCCATGGTTTTGGTGCAGATGTCATATACACAAGTTGCCTGTCCGTTTGCAAGCATATCTGTAAGAGCAGTTGTAAGCCCGCCTGTTCTTTCGTAAACCGCGCTGCCTGCTGCCGCCCATATAAGAGCGATCACACCTTCGCTTACCATAGCTCCGTAAAATACCATGTGACTTTCTTTTTCCGATTTACAGCATCTGGCAATAAGAGGCGACTGTGTTGCATGAAAGCCCGATATTGCGCCGCAGGCTACAGAAACAAACATCATGGGCCAAATAGGTGTCTTTTCCGGATGAAGGTTCGAAAGCTCAATCTCAGGGATTGTGTAACCTCGGGTAAAAATGCCAATCCCCACACCAACCGCCATTACTATGAGGCAGATTCCAAAAAGCGGATAAAGCTTTCCGATTATCTTATCAATAGGGATAAAAGTCGCCATAAAATAATACATGAGAATTATTGTAAGCCAGAAAGTGCTGTTTGTGAGAAGACCGTTTTTTCCGGCTCCCCCCAGAAGAAGTGATATAAGACTTGCGGGACCTACCGCAAACACGGTACCCACCATAATAAGAAGAATCACGCTAAAGATTCGCATGATAGTCTTCATGATATTTCCAAGATATAGTCCCGTAAGTTCGGAAACGCTGACTCCGTCATGGCGCATGCTCATAAAGCCTACAGAAAAGTCATGAACACCGCCTGCCAGGATGGTTCCAAGAGTTATCCATAGAAATACAGAGGTGCCCCATTGGGCTCCCGCCAGAGCTCCATAGATAGGCCCCAGCCCCGCAATATTCAGAAGCTGTATCAAAAAGAGCTTCCATTTTGGCATCACAACAAAGTCGACGCCATCATTTATCCTCACTGCCGGAGTCTGTCTGTCATCCGGTCCAAATATTTTTTCAACGAATCTGCCATAAATAAAATAACCTGCGATAAGTACCGTCAAACATACAAAAAAGCTGATCATAGGAATGCCCTCCATACTAATCATCCGTTATTTTGTATCCCCTAATATACTTTCTCAATTTCCTCAGTTATTCCATATTTATTCTTGAATTCTGCAAGATCTACCATATCCCTGATGAGCATGACCTCTTCAAAGGCTCCGGTGTGAACATCCCTAAAGCCGGCGACCTGCTCCCCATTGCAGATGCTCGCCTTTATCTGAGGTATTTTGTTTTCATGATCATATGATAATGTCTCTTGTTTCTTTTTCTTAAAAAACATATCCAATTGCCTCAATATCATTTTTACTTTATCATTATAAAGTATATCATAATATTATAATGAGGTGGAACGAGGGAACGGTGAAACGCGGGGACGGTTCCTGCGTTCCATGTAACGCAAGAACCGTCCCCTCGTTTCACCCTCGTTTCACCCTGGTTTCATCGGCTCTCGAAGTATTTATTCCTCTTCTTTTCTTTTTCCAAGAAGGATAAGTCCTGATGTTGCAAGCACAGCCACAAGAATTGCAATTATTCTTGCTGCAACGTTTGTTGTATCAGATGTAGCTGCTCTTCTTGCTCCAAGAACTTCAGGAAGATCATCTGATTTTGTTGTTCCCAATACCTCTGGGAGCTCAGCTGAAGCTGCAGCCGCAGGTGTAGCTGTCGTATCCGGATCAGCTTCTGCCTCAGCAGGAGTCTCTGCTTCATAAGCAACTTTTGTAGGTTCAGTATCTGTGCTACCGGAAACTACCTGTGTTACAGGTGTACCGGTTTCTTCAGAGGAACCCGGTGTATCCGGAGTTGCCGGATCATCTTCCTCTGGGTCAGCCGGTGTGACCGGTGTTGTTGGCTCTTCTTCCTCAGGATCCGCTGGTGTCTCAGGATCCTCAGGATCTTCTTCCTCTATCTTTTCCCAGATTGCATAGAGATCATTCGGGAATTCATCGTTATCTGCTGCCATGGTTGTTCCCGCCGAAGCAAAAAGAGAATCATTGTTTACCCCTGCTTTCTTGCTCCAACCTAAAAACTTGTATCCCTCTCTTGTCCAGTTAATATCTGTATTGTTTATAGCATCTACAGCCTCATTGACTGTAAGCGCCTGAACTGTATAAGTGATGTCCTCGTCACCATAGTTGATATGATAAGTGATATATGTGTACTCAGGTTCAAGCTCTTTTTCCTCAGAAAGTCCAATGAGGTATTCCAAAAGTTCGCAGGTAATCTGCATGCCATTGGAAATCATTATAGCTCTGTTTCTTAAATACTCACCTGTCTCAGGATCTACATATCCCTTTTGTCCATCAATATCCAGCTCAACAGCTGAATTTCCTGAAGCTTCTGCGCTTGAAACACTGAGAACTTTAGTGTCATTGCCGGTAACAACAGTGATTACCAGTGAAAAAGCTCCATTATTGCCTACATTTAACTCATAGTATGCTACGCTTGAATATACGTTATAGGTTGCACCTGCTTTTACAGTGCCTACTGTTCCGAATTCAAATGGATCCAATCCAAAGCTTCCATCCTCATTAGGGGCAATCCATGCAAGGAAAACCTGTCCGTCTCCATTATGAACAGGGCTTCCCGGATCCTGAAGCTCATCGCCAAGCTTTACGAGCTGTGAATTAAATATTTCTCCATTATGGTAAAAATTGTATGTAGCAACAGCCTTCTGGTCGTCGCCATCGCCATCTGAATCACCAAGTCCGGCTAAAATATATACAGAAAATGCATCAGCTGCGAAGCTTGCGCCATTACTTGAAGCGCCTGAAACCATCTCTGAATTTCCGTTATCATCAAGATGTACTACGCTAAAAGAATCACCCTCAAGTGCATCTGCAAGTGAAATTGAAACTCTAACAGCTCCCTTTGGCTCTATCTCTTCTCCCTCTTTATCAGCAAAAGAAATATCTACGCCCTTAGCTTCTTTAACCTCTCCGTCAAGTGCATTCTCAGCAGCTGAAACAGCCTGACTGTCTGAAATTGCTGAAAGTCTCATAGTTGTTCCTTCAGGAAAAGCTCCCTCTTCTGCTTCTACTGAAACGTTCATTCCTGCAACTGTATCGCTAAATGACTGTGCAGGATATACTTCATCAGCCTTCTTAGTCTCTTCAGTCTCAAGTTCCTCTGCTACAGGAAGCTCAACTGCTGCCGCTTTGATAAGTTCTTCCTCGGTCAGCCCTAAAGCCTCTTTTTCAAGATCTACAGCTTCTTCACCCTCAATTACAGCATCCACTGCTACTTCTTCAGCATCTGCTGCTTCTGAGCCCTCATCAGTAACAACATTTTCTTCACTCTGAGTTTCCTCATATAAATTTTCCTCATAAGAAGTTTCCTCAACCACTTCCTGTTCGTATGACTCTTCATCCTCTGAAAATGTTTCTCCCTCAGTCGTGTCAGTTTCCTGATTTGTTCCCTCGCCCGCAATAGTTTCTACAGTTTCTTCATCAGCGGCCCATACCTTTGCGCTATAAAAATCACTTCCAAAAGCAGTGATTGAAAGCACAGCTGCCAAAAGAACCGCCAGCAGCTGATTACTCTTCTTTAACATCTCTTTTTCCTCCCAAAATAAGCGTTAAAAAATAAATCCCCTGTTACAGCCTGTGGATTAAAATTTCCCCCGATTTCATATCCGTTTTAGCTAAACTAGTTACCTTATGCTCCATATATTACAAAATGCATAATCATACCAAGCATCATATTTTATCATTTTTTTGTAAATCCTAAATTTTTTATGATTTTTTTGTTAAAAAAATAAGAGCAGTACCCTTTTGAGGTCTGCTCTCAATTTACAGCGTTTTATCCGTATTTATTCAAGATTTTTTATCAAATGAAATCTTTTTAAACAGGTTGTAAAGGCCGCTCCTTATAGCATTGTTGTCATGATCGGCGCCTGTTATCTCATACCAGATATGCTCTGAAGAGTTATGAATATAGTCTCCCAGTCATAGCATCTGCGGTAGTTTGCTCCGGGAAGCTCGCACTCATGATTCCAGGGGCGGTCAAACACCAGCACCTTTAGCTCCGGAAGATGCTCAAAAAACTTGAAGGCCTTAGGTGAATCTTCAATAGCATAATCAAAATGCATCTTGTAATAATCCTCTATTTCAAGATTAAACTCACTGTTTTTTATAAAGCTGTCCCTGCCGTATTTGTTGAGACAAAATAACTTTACTCTCTCCAGCCCGTGCTGGTCAAGCCACAACCTCGAAGGCTCATACGCACTGTTTGGCCGGCCGGTTATAATAGAAACGTTGTGCCCGGCATCAATAAAGCTGTTGACGGTTTCAGAAGCTCCCGGAGTCTCTTCATAGGTCAAAAGAACTTCCGGCTTATGAGCCTCTATCATCATATACTCATATTGCTCCGTAGTGAGGTCAAAAGACTTCTGGAGATCAAAGAACTGTATCTTCTCATAGGGCACATCCTTATCAAAAAGATCTTTTACCAGCCCTTCAAAGTGCCTTGCAGTCTCACACAGACAGTCATCAAAATCAATGTAAATATTCATTTCCTAAATATATCCTTTCTATAATAATCGCCAACGGAGGCATCTTTCTTTGACGTCTCCATTGGCGAGTCTTTTCAAATATTGATTTTCCCCACACTCATCTTCTTCGACGTAATTCCCGGACACATCTTTTTTAGCAGTTCCTTGACACGTTCTTTTCTTCCGGAAATCCGGATTATGGTATCCTCAGGGTATTTCTGTTTTGCCGACTGAGCGCCGTAAGAAATAAGACCAAGAATACTAGCGCTGACATCACGGCCAAACCCCGCAAGGTATTTGGGCTCCAGGATTTTTTCCTCCCTTCTGCAAAGAAGAAAAGCTCCACAACCCTTATCACCAATGTAAAAACAGCTCACGTCCTGATCCCAGTCCTCAAGCCTTGGTGAGACATCCTCAGCCAGGATATCCTCGCTCTCATGCCTTTTTATCTCTCCAAAAAGATATTTGTACTGACTTTGCCTTAATTCAGACAAAGGTTTTATATCGCCAAATCTATTTGGAGATAGGACATGATGTCCAAAAATCTCTCCTATAGAAATCTCATAATAAGGGAACTCATCTTTTTTGTCAAAAGAAAAACCAAATGCCGAAAAAGCATATTTTATGATCTCAGTTTCCTCATTATCCGGAACAGCGACTTCACATAAGGATATTCCAGAGTCTCTCATTATCCCTGTCATTTCAAGGAGCAGCCCTTCTGCCACACCATTTTCACGCTCCGTTGGCACGACAAAAATATACGTAACTCTGCCTATGATTGTGCCATGTTCTTTTGATGTGCCCACAAAGAACTGGAGAACACCCACAGGTATGTCATCTTCATCCGCAGCAAGGAGCGTATAAAACCCAGGTTGGCCCAGGGCTTTTTCTGCAACTATATCCAGTAATTCTCTTGTAAAATCCGTATCTTTTTTCTCTAAGCTGTATATTTTCATTTGTTATTCTTGAATGACACTTTCTTCATGACCTCAGGAGTTTTTAGCTCCATATTTTCCAAGAAGGTTATGTTTAATATATGAATAGTCTTTTATTTCACTGACCTTATTACTAGCCTTCTCAACAATTTCGCCCAGCTGCTTTGTTCTCATTTTCCATTGCTCTTTGCCCTCGATAAATACTGATTTTTCCGGAGTATTCAGTACATTCTTCGCCACTTCAGCATTATACTGCCTTAAAAGAGCTTTCTTAACTCCCATTAGTCTGTCAATAAGGGCAACTCTCTCTTCTTTGCTCAAAAGATCACACATCTGATAGTCAAGAACCTCCGGTTTAATGGCACATATCTTTTGCATAAGGGAGACATCAACAGCAAAAATCGTTAATCGGCCTCCATTCTCAATATTCTTGATCCTGTTATAGCCCATGCTTCCCCTCGAAACAATGTCATTATACTTGATCTTACCACAACAAAGGTCATTATCAATTCCTTTAATGCCCTTTAATATGACATTTCCATCCTCCTGTTTCTCAAAGTCTCCGATATAGTTTGCGTCATGCCTGTCTATCTGCCCGCAGATAATATCAAGGATTTGTAACGATGTGATCTGCTTAAGAGCTTCCGGGGAATACCGAATAGTATTATTAGGTGCCATTTTCATAAACTCTTTGCAGAAAGCCGCAAATTCTTCTCCCTTTGCCTCATCCATAAGCACTCCGCGCCGCTTCTTATCTCCGACGATCAGGTCAACCATCTTGGATTTAACGATAACATTCTCGATTCCGAGCATCTTGGCTATCCTTGATGCAGCCACATTTCTTTTAGTAATAGTCTCATTTTTACTGATCTGCGCATCGCCCGTTGCCATGGCTGCCATCATACGATTTTTACGTATGCCAAAATAGTACTCTGCAAGGAACAAAAAGTCCTCCATCTGCTCTTCTACTGTTGCATTATATTCTTCGCCTTTTTCCTCTTCAATATAATCAAGAGGCTTAATTCTTTGGATAAACTCCAGCATTTTTTCTTTTTTGATACACTTGCGAAATTCGTCTTTAAGCGCATCATAATCAAAGCAGTACATATTAAAAGCTCTCTGCGTAGCTTTTACAAGAAGAACTCGCCTGTCATGTATTATCTGGTTCTTTGTCCGTTCCTCTTCAGTCTTGCCTTCTATTTCTTTCTTTTTCAGCTCCTCAAATTTTTGCTGGAACAGGATTGCATACTCCTTCTCAGGAATTCCTTCGGACTCCTTAAAGTACTTTTTTTCACCATTCTTATCAGTTATTACAAAAACATCAGAAGTACCGGCTCCGCCCTTCTCCACCTTTACTCCGTCTTTGCCATTCTCATAGGTCTCCACACGGACATCAGAAAGGACATCCAGCCACTGTCTGCCCGCCAGTTCTTCCTCATGTCCCTCATAGCCTTCAAGGATCTGCTCAAAGCGCATAGACTCCCAACTGACCTGCTCGTAGAAGTCTTTTACCATCTGCTTTCTGGCTTTTCCCTCAGCAGTGTAAGGGTTCTTCTTATTTATATAGGTCTCGCAGGCAAGGCAAACGTTTAAAAATGCATCCCTGAGAATGTCCTTTTTATTCAGATCAAGATTCTCAGAAAGGATATTATCCAGTGCCTTAAGCCCGTCTACTACAGCCTTCATGGAACTCTTATCCCTGACTTTGCGGTTTGCCTTCTTAGATTTTTTTCCGTCCTTATAATAATACTCGCCGTTTTCAAGCATCAATCCGCGGTTAACAAATTCAAAGCCCTGGGGCATCCTTTTTTCCACATTCTTGCGCACCTCACTGACGGCGTCAGAAGGGCGTGACTCACCATCCAAAAGGGACTTCTGACTCTTTGAACTGGCAAAAAGTGCCTTGTCCTTGCCTCCGATTTCAAACTCATTCTGCTCAACCTGCTGTTCAATAGGTTTCTTCTCGAACCAGGAGTAACTTTTCTCTTGCATGTGATCACTCATAAGGACACCTCTCTGAATCTTCCGCTTAATGCCTCTTCCGGCATAAGGCAAAACTGCTACCCGAATTACACGTTCAAAATTCACTTTTAGTATATTCTATAGAGCGAAAAAATCTTCAGATATAAGTGAATATTTATGAAGTTTTAAGATTTAGGTGTGATGAGGGTGGAACGGGGGACGGTGGAACGAGGGGACGGTTCTTGCGTTCCATGGAACGGGGGGACGGTTCCTTCGTTCCATAAAAATATAGACGACCCTTGATGGATATAACACCATCAAGAGCCGTCCCCATTGGCTTTCCCGTTATTTTCAACTTCCTGTTGATCTGTAATGCCTAAGTGCCAAATGGAAAAAAGCTGTCATAATGACAAAAACCAGTGCTCCGGATAGAGGCATTACAAAAGCAGCCCAGGCAGGCCAGCCGTATAGCGGTTTATCCATGATCCAGGCCGCAGGAACATGCATTGTCAGGGCAAAAGGAGCAACCACAGTAAAGAGTGCCCTAAGCGGCAGCGGATAGATATCGATCGGATACTGGCAGGCACTACGTCCGCCGTAAGTAATGGCATTTACCAGTTCCACAGACTTAACACTGAAAATGCTAAATATTGCCTCAATCATAAAAAGTCCCAGTATGAGAAGACAGCTCATGGCAATAGATTCCACCAAAGCAAGCACTTTTAACAGATTCCAGGCTATGTCCGAAAGATTGCTTCCCATGATAAGCGCCACCACGCCTACAGCAATGCAGGTGATTCGCCTTGGGTCGGTTCCCGCGCATAACACTTGAGTGAGCACCCCCCTTGGCCTTACAAGAAATGTATCCAACCGCCCTGTCCTTACCATCATAGGGAAATCTCCGGTGATTCCTCTTCCAAACAGCTCTGTAAGGTAAAAAGAAACTGACATTATCCCGAAAAAGAAATAGAGATTTCCGCCGCTCCACCCCTTTAGGCGTTCAAACCTGTCAACAATCAGGATGACCACCATCATCTCTCCGCCTTCCATTACAAGCTGGGCCAGTGTCTGCATGATGAAAGAACTTGGATACTGCAGATGGCTCTTAAGAAGCATACCTATTGATCTTATGTATAGTCGAATTGTATTCATATTTCTTCCTTATGAGGGTGGAACGCAGGAACCGTCCCCCCGTTCCACCTTAGCCACCCTGTACTATCATTCGTTTCTTGTTCATATTCCACATGACCACGCCCAAAGCAACAAGGATCACCACCCAGAATGCCTGGAGAGCGTATACCCTGAACGCTTCAAAAGGCGCATATTCCCCGGTATAAAGCCTTATTGGCGCATCAAGAAGCTGCGCGTATGGGAAAAAAGTAATAACCCTCTGCCAGCTCTCAGGGAAAAGAGTAAGCGGAAAGAGATTTCCTGACAAAGTGAGCATCAAAAGATTAAGAAGTCCCTGCATTCCTCTTGGATCAAGGGTTTTCATGGTAAATGCCACAGTGATATTTTCAAGAGCACAGACACACAAAAGTCCCAGAAAAAGAGCAGGAAAAGCAGCTATTAGTCCCAAAGCGGAACTTGGCAGGCTTATCCCCCATCCCCCTGGAAGAAGGAATGCCACCACCAGCATCGGCACAGCGCGCATTAGGCTGCCCATCAGCTTTTGTGCCATGATCCTGGCATAGTAAAATCCATACATGTCTACAGGTCTACACATATCGTAAGCTATATCCCCGGACCTTATCTTGTCCACCAGCTCAGAATCAGACGCAAGCATCATTCTGAAAAAAGCCTGCTGAAGCCAGACATAAGTAGCCACGCTCTCAATAGGCACAGACTGGGGCTTTCCTGCATAAAGAGCCCTGTACAGTGCCACAAGAATAAGGCCAAAGAACATCTGGCAGGCAATTCCGCCTATCATGGCTCCTCTATATTGAAGCTCCATTCGAAGCCTCATTTTAAAAACGGTAAAATATGACATAATCGCCCTCTAGCCATTTATGTAATAACAAAAAAACACTATCTAATAAACTTACAGATCCAGCTCCTTGTACATGGCAGCTATAAGATGGTCTGTATTTTCCGGCTGCAGAGTAAGCTCGCTGATCTTGCCTGCATCCTGCAATATTCCCAAAAGCTTTGATGTCGGAAGGTCAGACGGATTGTAGCTAAGCGAAATCCCGTCCTCAGTCTGCCTGCAGGTAACACCATTCGGAAGCCTTAAATCCGTAACTGCCCCATCGTATTTAATCTGCACATTTCGAACAGTATCATATCTCTCCAGCAGTTCCTGCAACTTTCCATCAAATAGCTTTTTACCATGGCCAAGAACCATCACCCTTGAACACAGCGCCGCAATATCTTCCATGTCATGGGTCGTGAGCATGATTGTGGTGCCATACTCCTTATTTTCCCATTTAAGGAAGTCCCTTAATGCCAGTTTACTTACCGCATCAAGTCCGATTGTGGGCTCATCCAGGAAAAGAAGTTCCGGCCGATGAAGCAAGGATCCGCAAAGTTCCGCTCTCATTCTCTGTCCCAAACTAAGGAGCCTTAAAGGTGTTCTCATTATTGGCTCCAGCTGAAGGGCTTCGGCCAGCTCTTTTAACCTGGCTTCATAATCCCCCTGCGGAATCCTGTATATATCCTTAAGAAGCGAGTAGCTGTCGATGATGGGAACATCCCACCAAAGCTGGCTTCGCTGCCCGAACACCACACCGATATTCTTAACGTGGGTCTTGCGATCCTTCCAAGGAACAATGCCTCCGACTTTTACTTCACCGCCATCCGGCGTGAGGATTCCGGAAAGTATCTTTACGGTAGTTGATTTTCCGGCACCGTTAGGTCCGATGTACCCTACAAGTTCTCCCTTATCTACGGAAAAAGAGACGCATTTAAGAGCCCTCACTGTTTCTTTTTCCCTAAGGAGCCTCCCCTTTTCACGTTTCTTTTTTACAATAAAATCTTTCTTTAAATCGTTAACTTCGATATAACTCATCACCACTCCTTAACTGCCCGTGCAACCTCCATTCTACACTGTTTTTCTGCATCTTAAAAGCCCACAGCTGCATAGCTGCGGGCTTTTTAGCTAAGCACATTCACGCAATAGATTTCTTGGCAAACGTCTCAAGTATCATATTCAGTATTTCAGTCTTTCCTGCATTTTTAGGAAGTTCAGTCACTGCCGTAGACATGGTATCCACAACGTTCTTTGCAAGCTTGTCCTCAAGGGTTTCCTTTGCCCATTCAATATCTTCCAGGCTTCTTTTCCCCATATAAACCTGCTCAAAAATATAATTAGCGCCTTCACCTATGGCAAAAACTATTGTTCCGGCTACAAAAGCATTAACTACAGCTGCTCCTATATTGAGGCCGGGGATCATCTTTAGGCCTGATACCATGGCTTTTCCAACAGTCCCTTTTGTCCCAAGGTTTACAATGCTGTCTATCAGCTCTTTTGCCTTCTTTCCCTTCTTGATGCCCCATATCTTGGAAATCGATTCAATCACGATTTTTTCCGTAGGCTGCAGTATTACTGCATCGGCAAAGGGCGGGGCTCCGAATCCAGCAGTGATCCCGGTCAGAGTTGCTACACTGACAACAGCATGGGCCATAACTCGTTTCCTGGTAAGATTGTAACGGGCAATGTCTTTTTCAGCCGCCTGAAATCCATCCGGCAAAAGACCATTTGTTATCTCGATAAGTTCTACAATCCCCTTTGGTGGCGAAATAACTCCGTTTTCATCCACACTTGGCTTTGCCACAACTTCAACTACTTCCGTAAGTCTTGTGGCATATTTTTTCTTGGATAAAAAAGCCTTCTCGATTATCTCCACAGATTCCTTCGTATCGCTCTCTTTGTAGGACTGGGTAATGACCACAACTATAGGCACATTTCGCCAGACACTTATCGCATTCATAAAAGAATCAATGGTCTTCGGAAAGAGCTTAGCAGTATATTTATCAACGCAAAACCACACCACGCTGATATGATTTTCAGCTTCTTTTCTGATGGACTCTCCGGACCACTTTTTTACGGCGCTGACCGCTTTATGCTCCTTAAATACTCCGGGTTCTATTCCTGCAGTATCAATGAGGCGGAAGGACAGCCCCTTATTTTCATACACCTGAAATTCTTCAGACTTATACTTGGAGGCAGGCTTTTTTTCTATGTCATTGCCAAGAACAGCCTTAATAAGAGTAGATTTACCGACACCAGCATATCCGACTACAAGAACATTTCCTTTCTCCATTTTTTTACCTCCAAAAAAGCAGGGACCACGACGTCGCATACATTATATCATTCACTCATGTACCATACAATGATAACCATCACCCTTCCACAGATAAATTATTTCTATTCTATATTTTTCAATATCCACCTTCCCATCAACGACCTTAACTCCCTCACTTTCCAATATCTGTGCCTGTTTCAAGGCTCCGCCAAAAGCATATTCACCGGCAAGTTCACCCTTGGAATTTACAACGCGGTGGCAGGGTATCGTACTTGGATCGGGGTTTTTATGAAGCGCATTTCCTACCGCCCTGGCCATCTTCCTGTTGCCGGCCATTTCAGCAACATCAGCATAGGTCGCTACTTTCCCTTTGGGTATTTTCTTTACTGCTTCATATATTCTTTTTGTAGGAGAATCAGTAACAATATCTTCTCTTTTTTTCATATGCGGATTTTTACTTTTGGGAGCAATACTTCTCCCAGCGCTCGTCTTTAATAATTCCATTAAAATTCAGCATTCTCTGTGTTGCCAGCTCATCCCGGGTCATTGAGCGCAGTTCCTCTGCCGTTACCCATTTATATGCGGAGGTTTCTCCTTCCTGCAATACTACGCTGTTTTTATCAACATCAGTCTCACATAAGTAATCCACATATATTGATTTATGCAGGTGATGAAGCACACGACCTACTTCTGTAAGCTTATCTGTCTTAATTCCTGTCTCTTCAAAAAGTTCCCGCATTGCACAGTTCAGCGGGTCTTCGCCTTGAAGTGCAGATCCTCCTGCAGTGGCTTCCCACATTCCACCCAGGTGCTTTCCGGGGTCTCTTTGCATAAGTAAAAAAGTACCATCGGCGTGTCTTACAATAATTTCGGATACAAGATGAAAGACTCCGACCGGAATTTCTTCACCACGCACTAATGTCATTCCCTCGATTTTATTAAAGTTTTCATCATATGCATCCCATAATTCCATTTCTGTTGTTCCCTTCCTAAAGAAATGTTCTTTTTAGCCTCGATCACTTTTTATGATTGAATGCCATACCTTATCGTATAAAATCCCTTTATTATTTCTTCCTGTCGCACGAAGTGTGCCCTCCAGCTTCATTCCGGCTTTTTCCATCACCCTGCCGGATTTTGCATTATTCACATCATGGCAGGCAGCAACACGGTTCAGTTCCACTACATCAAACAGATAGTCTATAACTGCCCTTAATGCTTCAGCCATTATCCCCTGTCCCCAGTAGCTTTTGCTCATGCAGTATCCTATCTCTGCAGCCTCTATCCTTTCATCAAAGTGAACTACAGATATATTTCCGATTACCTGACCTTTCTCCTTGAGTTCTATAACCCAATTAAAATATTCATCGTCTTCGTATTTGCTTATCCATTCCTTAAGAAGCTGTCTTGTAAAATCTGCATTCGGATGGGGCGCCCAGGTCAAAAACTCAGTTACTTTCGCATCTGACGCCCAGTTTTTATACATATCCTCAGCATCATCAACAGCGAATCTTCTTAGTATCAATCTGTCAGTTTCTAATCTTTTTGTCCCTGTCTTATTCATTTATGCTCTCCGTTTACAGTTTTATGCTATAGTATATCACTGTTTTTGGAGCATAAAAAGGACCCCAGGAAATAGTACATCTCATACCATCTTTATCACTGCTGTTTCCGCATATGTAATCGGGTCAGAATGCATAAAGAACAGCGTACCTCTTCTTGGCGCGTACAATGTTTCCATTACTGAACCATCATAGGGATTTATGATCTCAGCAAGAGGAGTCCCCTCATCCACACTGTCTCCCACTTTTACAAGCGGCTCAAATATGCCTGATTTGGCAGTTCTGACACTAATCAGCTCCTTATCACTTATAACTATTGACGGGTGATCACCATTTTCCTGGTATTTTACAAATCCAACGCTTTGGCAGAATCTAAGAATAGACAGCACTGCCTGACCGGCACTCTTTTTATCAATCCTACTTGTTGTAGATGTATAGAGGCTGTAAGCTTTTGTGTTCCACACCTGCCAATTATAGTAGGGACCTACAAAACCATTTGTACCCTCCATAATATAGTCGTAGATACCATACTCATTAGCAGCTCCTTTGGGCTCACCGGTACTGCCTGAGGTATATATAAAGAAGGCCAGGTCATGATCATCCGGATCTGCAAAGTCATAGGATGGCTCCATCTGCATGGCTTCTTCCCAAAGTTCACTGTTAAAAACAACTTCGCAGCCGCAGTCCTTGATCACATACGCGGTACGACTGCTCCCCATCATATCTTCAAGGCCTACCCATGCTGCACCGGCCATGATCACGCCAATACGGGTTGCAATATACTCAACTCCTTTAGGATAATAGATGGCCACCACTTTTTCGGCGCCAATACCCATGAAAATACAAAGTGGTATAGATAAAAGAATATTACCGATTCCGGATATGAGATTGCCTATGGTGCTAATAATCTCATCTCCATCAGCAAATACCATGCCCGCAATAAGGACACTTAAAGGAGTCAGCATCACATTATACTTCATCCACTTAAGGTTTATAATCCCTCTTAGCCTAATCCTACGTCCAGAGCCATCATGAGTATGAATCCAATGGCAAAAGAGATTGTTCCGATATTCGAATGTTCACCCTCGGACATCTCCGGGATAAGTTCCTCTACTACAACATATATCATGGCTCCTGCCGCAAAACTCAAAAGATAAGGCATCAGCGGAATAAACAATCCTGATGCGGCGATGACCAGAAGTGCACCTATAGGTTCAACAATTCCGGACAGAACACCGTAAAGGAACGTCTTTCCTTTGGGAACTCCCTCTCCCAAAAGCGGCATGGATACAATTGCACCTTCAGGGAAGTTCTGTATTGCAATACCGATTGCCAGGGCAAGAGCTCCTGTAAAAGAGATCGTGCTGTTCCCGTAAAGCCAGCCTGCACATACAATTCCTACCGCCATTCCTTCAGGAAGATTATGGAGAGTTACCGCCAGAACAAGCTTGGTTGTTCTCTTTAGCCCGCTCTTTGGACCTTCCTCATTTTTATCCAGATGCATGTGAGGTGTCACCATATCCATTACCAAAATGAAAAGCATTCCTATACCGAATCCGACAGATACAGGAAGAAATCCTAGTTTTCCCATTTCCGTTGTCTGATCAAGTGCAGGAAGAAGGAGGCTGAAAAAAGATGCGGACACCATCACTCCTGATGCAAACCCTGTCAGGGCACGTTGCATTTTCTGTCCCATCTCTTTTTTAAACAAAAATACACTGGCCGCTCCCAGCGCTGTACCCAGGAACGGAATGATGATTATATTCCACATAGCCGTTAGCTCCTTTCCATCAGTAATTCCATTTTTATGGTTTTTCCGGCCACCTCATGCCTACTGCTCTGTTCAAAATTCTCTTTAACTTAATGATATCATCTTTGGGCAATTGTAAAAATCCTTCAATTTCAGAGGGCACTTTGAGTGCTTTATCCTTTAATGATTTCCCTTCTTCCCCTTTTCCTTACTGTCCTTTATGCACTCATTAAGAAGATCACTTGAATATCCATGTCCCTTTAAGGAACCTGAAACCCACAGACAATCGATATACATATATTCCGGTGCATTTATCGGATTCCACGCATACTCTGCCGGG
>JAFPVA010000101.1 GCA_017413105.1 Butyrivibrio sp.
CTGTTCAGACAGAAATGCGCACTAAGCTGCGCATTTCGTGAGAACTTGATGCAGGAGTGAGCGCATTCCTTCGACGAAGTCGAATTGGAATGAATGCGCGAATTGGTTACTGGAGCGAGCTGCATGCGAGTGAACAGTAACGTGTAGTGAAAAAAGTGCAAAAAAAGCAACAGACCATGTTTCTGACGATTCTCCTGTAATAACATGGTATATGGCATATCACCTCGCAATCAGGTCGCAAAAGTTTTGAAGAATCTTATTTCCCTCCGGTGTCATAATGGACTCAGGATGAAACTGCAGTCCATAAATTGGATATTCCCTGTGCTGAACGGCCATGATCTCGCCATCATCTGCGGTGGATGTAATAGCAAGGCACTCCGGCAATGTCTCTGCCTTAAGAGCCAGAGAATGATACCTTGCCACCTTTATTTCCTCGCCTAATCCCTTAAACAACGGCGAACCATTATCAACCTTTGTGGCAGACTGTTTTCCGTGCATAAGGTGTGCAGCGTGGGATACTGTTCCTCCAAAGGCCTCGCATATTGCCTGATGACCAAGGCATACGCCGAGAATTGGTATCTCTTTTCCCAGTTCCAGAACAACCTGCTCGCAGATACCCGCATCGGAGGGTTTTCCGGGGCCTGGTGAAAGAACTATCGCAGAAGGATTAAGCTGCCTTATTTCTTCCACAGTCATGGCATCATTTCGGATTGCCTTGATATCTGGATTTATTGAACCAATAAGCTGATAAAGATTGTATGTAAAACTGTCGTAATTATCTATTATGAGAATCATCGGTTTCTCCTTTTCTATCATTTCATCTTTCTGCAAGTTCCGTGCTTGCTTTTATTGCATTCACTACCGCCTTTGCCTTATTAACGGACTCCACAAATTCATTTTCCGGAACTGAATCCGCAACGATTCCGGCACCACTCCTTACAAATACCTTTCCGCTCTTCTTATAAGCAAGTCTAATTGCAATGCAGGTATCAAGGTTCCCGGTAAAATCTACATATCCGATTGCTCCGCCATAGATTCCGCGCTTTATTCCCTCCAGCTCATCGATTATCTGGCAGGCCCTGATCTTAGGCGCTCCTGAAAGAGTTCCTGCCGGAAGTACGCTGTCCACTGCCTCTATGGCATTCCTATCCTCAAGGAGCTGGCCCTTAACGGAAGAGCCGATATGCATTACATGTGAATATCGCTCAATTTCCATGTACTTCTCAACTTCTACGGTCCCGAATTTGCAGAGCTTTCCAAGATCGTTTCTTCCAAGATCAACAAGCATGTTGTGCTCGGCCTTTTCCTTCTCGTCCGCCAAAAGCTCTTTTTCCAAAGCCTGGTCCTCTTCGTATGTAGCCCCTCTCGGCCTTGTGCCCGCAAGAGGAAAGGTTCTTATCACGCCGTCTTCCACCTTAACTAGGGTCTCCGGCGAAGCGCCTGCAATCTCTGTATCTCCGGAAAAATAGAACATATAAGGCGAGGGATTTGTTGTCCTTAATATCCTGTAAGTATCAAAGAGACTTCCTTCAAATCTAGCCTCCATAGGGTTTGAAAGCACCAGCTGGAAAATATCTCCGTCTATGATGTGCTGCTTGACTGCTTCAACTTTTTTGCAGTATTCTTCCTGGGAAAAGACAGGGTGAATATCCTCCAAAAGCTTTCCGCTTTCTACTTTTGCAGCAGCACCATTTTCAATCAGGTCCTGCATCTCATCCAGTTTTTTTACTGCCTTTTCAAAAGAATTTTCAAGATCCTTTGTATGTACATTGGAAATAAGGATGATCTTCTGCTTGAAATTATCAAAAACGATCAGGTTTTCAAAGAGCATCAGGTCCATGTCGCTGAAATCATAATCATTTTTTGCTTTAAAATGAAGGGATGGCTCAGGATACTGAATATAATCGTAGGAAAAATATCCCACAAGACCACCTGTAAAAGTCGGCAGTCCTTCTATCCTTGGAGATTTATTATCGTTTACAAGCTGCCTTATGAATTCTCCGGGATTATCAGTCTTCATCTCATTTGTCTTACCATTTTCATCTGTATAGGTAAGAATATGATCCTTCAAAGTTATCTGCATTGTAGGATTGTAGCCAAGAAAAGAATATCTTCCCCACTGTCTGGAATCCTCGACACTTTCAAGCAAAAAGCAGTGGTCGCTTACGTTTTTCAGCTTTCTCATGACCTGAACAGGGGTGGCAATGTCCGCCATCAGTTCACGGATCAATGGAATCAGCTTGTACTCTCCGCTTGCCGCCAGTTTTTTTACATCTTCAAGTTCCTTCAGTCCCATAATAACCCTCCATATTTAAGATAGAAATATAAAAAGCCCCCAGCAGAAATAAACATCTCTGCTGAGGGCGAGTAATCTAAAAATATACCCGTGGTGCCACCTCTATTCGTGATACATCACACACTTAACAAGATACCAACATATCTCTGACAGATAACAGCTGTCTGACTGTCATGGAATACTAAAGATCAGTAAAACATCTTTTTCACCATGCCCTCAACGGTCCATTTACGAATCAGCGTTCTGCCCGGCTCTCACCTACCCGGACTCTCTGGGAGTGCCCCACTCGTTTTATCTCCGTCTCTTCGGTTTAGATTTCTATTAACTTACTATGTAGTATAGTTTTAACGCGCTACAGTTGTCAATTAAAAAATTAAGCAATTCGCTTTTTTTCTAAAAAGCGCTGAATTAGTGCCTTACCAGATGCGATAGTTTCCTGAAAGCGCCAAAATTGCGAAGAGGTACAGGCAGTTGTCATAGTATCTGCGAACTCCCTTTCTGAGGGGCTGATTCCAGAACCACTCTATCCATCTTTTAGCTATGGCAAAATTGCTGTCCTCGTCCTCTGAATATGGAACAGCCAGAGCGCCCTGCGCAATAGTTGCAAGAAGTCCCACAGGATGAAGGACGCATCTTTCAACCGGAGTTCCATCTACCTTAAAGGTGCATCTTGCAGCCTCAAGGTCAGTGCCGAAAAACTTCATCATTCTTATTGGAACTGAGAGCTGGCCCTTATCCTCTCCAAACCATACAGCATCAAGCCCGATGTTAGCAGCTGTTCTGTAAGCATCGGAGAAGAAGTCGCCAAAATATCCCCAAGGAAGCTGTTTGTCCATAGGCGAACCGTCAAAATTCGCATACTCAGCATTAAGTCCTGTTACAGGATGGCATGCCTTTACCAAGAATTCTCTGCTGACCTTTGCTGCTTCCTTAAAGAACTCCCTGTCCTCCTCATTTGCCCAAAGTGCAAAAAGTTCATAGAAATGAGGCAGATGATAGGAAGGATCGGTATGAGGGCTTCCCGGAACAAAAAGGATCTGGTGATTATCCTTATTCCACATAGTGGTTCCAGGTCTTCCGTTTTCTCCCTTATGAATGCAGGCACTTAATATCTCGCGAGCCTGCTCAGAGTAGTTAAATATCCCTTCACCATCCCCCCATCTATGGGAAGCAAAGAAAAGAGCCATTGCAAAAAACTCTTCTCCATCAGGTGCAGGTCCATAGGCATTCTTTGTTCCGTCGGTCTGACAGGACCAGGCAAAATAGCCCTCGTTATCACCTTCATCCATGTACATGTAGGTCTTTGACCACTTCCAGATGCGGTCGAACTCTTCCTTCATATCAAGCTGGACGCACATCATCATACCGTAGGACATTCCCTCTGTTCTGGCGTCATTGTTACCTGTATCAGTAAGATATCCCATGTCCTCGCCGGCTTCATGATAAATGCGCTCTTCTTCATCATAGAAAAAGGTCTGCACTACTTCTTTTATCTTCTGCTGAATTTCTTCGTCAGTCTTTCCGATTTCTTTGAATAGATTTCTATATTTTCCGCTTTCAAATGCTCCCATTAAAATTCTCCTTCCAAAGATATGTGCCACCGATGCACCATCTGTTTTTTCTCAATGATATAATCGCATGTAACTGCTTCTTTTATCCGCTCTAATATCGTCATTTTTCATGCATATATTGCTTTTGTTCATAAAAAAATCCCGGTGGAGATTTTCTTTTTAAAAGAAAAATTCTTCACCGGGAATTATTGTGATATTTCGAATTGCATTCTCATTTCGAGTACAAAACGCATTAGCTATGAAACAAAATCAGATTTCTGCAGCTCTCTTAAGTGCATCATTGATGTGTGGCTGGAAGTTCTCTCTTCCTACAAGGTCTACGAAACCATCTTTTTCCATGGTGTTCATAGGCTGCTCATTTACATGTGAGAAAACAAGCTGAACGTTGTTCTTTTTACATCTCTCATAGAGCTGCTCAAGAGAATGCATCGCTGTAGCGTCAATTGCAGGCACACCACGCATACGGATAACAAGAGCTCTTGTGAAATCCTTAAAGCTGATCTCAGCAATCTGCTCTGCATCACCAAAGAACATAGGACCGCTGATCTCATAAACTCTTACGTGCTTAGGAATATCTTTAAGTTCAGGGCCATCCGGATCATCCTCAGGATCGTAGTACTTCCATCCACGAACTCTTGACTCCTCGCTCATTCTCTTCATGAAGAGAACGCAGGCAGCAAGCATACCAATCTCAATAGCAACAACAAGGTCAAATACAACTGTAAGAATAAATGTAGTTACAAGTACAATAATATCGCTCTTAGGCGCTGTCTTTAAAAGATGGATAAATGTCTTATACTGGCACATATTGTAAGCAACCATGAAAAGAATTGCTGCAATGGTTGGCATAGGAATAAGTGCTGCATAAGGCATAAGAACAACGAGTACAAGAACAAGGCATACTGAGTGGATCATGCCGGCAACAGGTGTTCTTCCGCCGTTTTTGATGTTAGCCGCAGTTCTCGCAATGGCGCCTGTTGCAGGAATACCACCAAACAAGGCTGAACCGATGTTACCAACACCCTGAGCCACAAGCTCCATATTTGATCTGTGTTTTGAATCGATCATACTGTCAGCAACTACGCAGGACAAAAGAGATTCGATTGCAGCCAGGATAGCGATTGTAAAGCCGTCTCCTGCCACATCTCTAAGAGTTGCAAAGCTGAAAGCAGGAACCTTAAGTGTAGGAAGGGCTCCTCTGATCTCGTAAAGGTCACCGATTGTATTAACATTAAGTCCAAGGAACTTGACCATCAGGATTCCGACAATAACTGCAATTAGCGAGCCCGGAATCTTTGCATTTATCTTAGGCCATACAATCTGAATTGCAAGACAGATAAGACCAACAATTAAAGCCTGATAATTAAAGGTTCCGATGTTCTTACCAATGGCCTCGATCTTCTCAAGAGTTTCAACTGTGGATGTTCCGGCAGGATAAGTAAGTCCAAGGAAATCCTTGATCTGTCCTATCGCAATTGTGATAGCGATACCGGCTGTGAATCCCGTTGTAATTGTATAAGGAATAAATTTGATAAGACTTCCAAGCTTGAAAACACCCATCAGTACAAGCAGAACACCTGCAAATATTGTAGCAAGTGCAAGTCCTTCCATTCCTTTGGTAGCCACAATTCCGGCAACGATGGTTGCAAAAGCGGCTGTTGGGCCGGCTATCTGTACACGGCTTCCACCAAGAAATGAAATGATGAATCCTGCAACAATCGCTGTGTAAAGACCTTCCTCTGGGCCAACACCGGATGCAAGAGCCAGCGCAATTGAAAGAGGAAGCGCGATTATCGCAACAATGATTCCAGAAACAAGATCCTGCGCGAACTGTTTGCCATTATAGGTTTTCAGCGCAGTAAATAACATAGGTTTTAATTTTTCGTTTTCCATAATATCCTCCCAAAAAATGCCAAAAGGTATTATACGATTTAATGTATTACTGGTCAAATATATATTTGATACAAACTTATCATAATTTTATAAAAATTTTATTTCTTTTCAAGTGCAAATTATTGAAATAATAATTTACTTTTTATCATTAATGAGTCATAATGTTAGGAGTAATTATTTTTCATTATGTAAGGAGGGAGAAAAATATGAAGAAAGAATGGGTTGAGCCTCAGATTGAATCTCTTGATCTTGGAGAGACAACAGCATTGAAAAACGATCTTACATCAATTTCACCTGTATTTATGCTCTTAACAGATCATTGGCGTCCAAGTGATCAGTCCTGATCAGTATTAACTGAATATTTTTGCTTACGACAAGACCTGCCTTATATGGCAGGTCTTTTTCTGTCTAGTACACTGAAAACCGCATCCCAAAGGGATGGTATAAATATACACAAAAAGTTCACATTTAAAGGCTAAATGTTCACTTTTTGAACACATTTAAGGTATAATATAATTATCAAGTTAGTGATGCAGCTGGCTAATGATTCTTTTTAGCCTAATCACTATCTCCCCCTCATAAGAAAATCGCAGGCACTCACGTCCCCCCGTGGGTGTTTTTGCGTTGTAGGGATAAATATTTTTAATCGATGTATGAAAACGATTGAAATCTAATAATTATTCATTATTTCCCTGATTTTTCGTTTCTCACTGGGCATATTTCAAATAAAGCTTCATGAGCTCAGCCATCTCTTCCGGCGAAAGATTCTCTGTGGCATAGTCCATCAAAGCTTCCTTATTACCATCCTGAACATATCCGGCTATTTCTGCCGCAGTACCTGCATCCATATGATTTTCGATGATCTCAGTTACTGTTTCCTTGTCTTCCTCTGTCATGGATTCCAGTATCTTAGCAACTTCAGGGTTAGATTCAGCAACTTTTTCTGCATTTTGGGTTATAACTTCTACCGTTTTCTCAGCTGCAAAATGAGAAACTCCTTTTTTCACTTTCGGAAGAACAAAATTATAAAATAACAAAAAAACGATACCCAGAATTATAATGGTAATCATCACTTTTCCAAAAGTCGTGTTTTTACTGGGCTTTTGAGGTTTTGTATTTACTTTTTTTCGATTATCTTTCGACATTTTTTGTACTTCTCCTTACATTTTTTAAGATTTGGTTATATTTCTTTTAGAGTTCTGTCACACTTTGTCTATAGTTTCCCTTTATTATATACCTATCAGAAGGACATACCTTCTGAACCCCCAACAATACTTTTTTTCATACACGGGTTGTCTGGTTCCCCACTGGGCAACCCCTCCTCCCAAAATCAAACCGCCCTCATCGGGGCGGTATTTTTATGTCTTACATTGTATTAGTTTTTGCCATTTTTTTCAATTTATTTCCCACACAACGTCAGGTATGCTGTGATATAATTTTTTATAATATTTCATTATTGGGGGCTGCTTTGCAGCGGAATGGAGAACGGTATGTATAAAGATGGTAAGATTTGGATGGCTAATAACGAAAACGGGGATAATATTTTTCTTTTACCCAAAATGGCAAATCGCCATGGCCTTATAGCCGGTGCTACCGGAACTGGTAAAACAATTACTCTTAAAGTGCTTGCTGAAGCTTTCAGTGACATGGGAGTTCCTGTTTTTCTGGCTGATGTAAAGGGTGATCTTTCCGGCATGGTAAAAGAGGGACTTGACTCCGAAGATATGCAAAAGCGCATTCAGAAGTTCGGCCTTGAAGAAGCCGGCTTTGATTATCAGAAATATCCTGCTACCTTCTGGGATGTTTTTGGCGAGAACGGCATTCCGCTCCGCACCACTGTTTCTGAGATGGGACCACTTCTTTTATCAAGGATTCTTGGTCTTAATGAACTTCAGAGCGATATTCTGACTATCACTTTTAAGATTGCCGATGACAACAATCTTCTTCTGATCGATACAAAAGATCTTAAGGCAATCCTCAACTACGTTTCCGAAAATAATAAAGAATTTGCTGCTTCATACGGCAATATCAGTAAAGTTTCGGTAGCAGCCATTGTAAGAGCAATCGTTGCACTGGAAATGGCCGGCGGCGACAAATTCTTCTTTGAACCCGCTCTCAACATCAGAGACTGGTTTACAACCGGCGAAGGCGGCAAGGGAATGATCAATATCCTCGACAGCACGAGCCTTATTAACAACGGCAAGCTCTATGCTACCTTCCTTCTTTGGATGATGTCAGAGCTCTTTGAGACGCTTCCAGAAGTTGGTGACCTGGACAAGCCCAAAATGGTATTCTTTTTTGACGAAGCCCATCTTTTGTTCGATGATGCTCCAAAGCTTTTGATGGACAAGATTGAGCAGGTAGTTAAGCTCATCAGATCCAAAGGCGTTGGAATCTATTTTGTAACCCAGAATCCAAGAGATATTCCAGACGGTGTTCTTGCTCAATTGGGAAACAAGATTCAGCATGCACTTCACGCCTACACTCCTTCTGATATGAAGGCTGTAAAAGCCGCTGCTGATTCATTCCGTGAAAATCCTGCATTCAAGACTGCAGATGTCATTCAGGAGCTTGGTACCGGTGAAGCTATATGCTCCTTCCTTATGGAGGACGGCACACCTTCTGTATGTGAAAGAGTTAAGATTCTGCCTCCTCAGAGTTTAATGGGCAGTATCGACACTGCTACCAGAGAAAAAGAGATAAAAGGGAGTCTCCTTTACAGTAAGTACTACGAACCTGAAGACCCTGATTCAGCTTATGAATTCCTTGAGAGAAAGGGAATAGCTGATGCCGAAGCTGCTGCTAAGGCCGCTGCTGAAGAAGCTGCCGCTAAAGCAAAGGCAAAAGAAGAAGCTGCCCTTGCTAAGGAAAAAGAAAAGGAAGAAGCTGCCGCTGCTAAAAAGAAAAAGCAGACCGCAAAGGCTGTCGGAAACTCAGTCGTTGGTACTGTTGGCCGCGAAGTCGGCAAATCTCTCGGCGGAAAATTCGGGAAATTCGGGAAAACACTTGGCGGAAACCTTGGTGCCAGCCTGGGAAGAGGAATCCTTTCAACCCTATTTAAGCTATAAAGAAAAATAAAAAGAACTAACTTGCCGTTTTCGCAAAATACAACAAGTTTTTTCTTTAATTTGAAAATTAAAATAAGGCATGACTTCTTCTATAATATGTGATAGAGTCAAAAGGTCATAATGCATTCAGGATAAGCGTTATGACCTTTTAATTTCCAGTAAAAACAAGTAGGAGAAAACAGCATATGTTAAAGGCAGTAGCATTATTATTGTTAGGTTTTGTTCTTTTGATCAAGGGCGCCGATTTCTTTGTCGACGGCAGTTCCGCAGTTGCAAAAATCCTGAAAGTTCCCACTCTTATAATTGGTCTTACCATCGTAGCCATGGGAACTTCTCTTCCCGAATTATCCGTAAGTATTACAGCATCCATGGCAGGAAGCAATGCCCTTGCTGTGTCAAACGTCATCGGGTCAAATATCTTTAATCTGATGGTGGTTCTGGGCGCCAGCGCTCTTATCGCTCCACTCTACGTTAGCAAGGATGTTCTAAAAAAAGATTTTCCTTTCTCTGTGGGCTGCGCTGTTCTTCTATTGATTCTTGGTTACATCGAAATGGAACTTCGCAGGTATGATGGTCTGATATTCCTAGCTCTTTTTATCTGCTTCATCGTAAATCAGATTCTATCCGCCAAAAGAGCTCGTAAAGCAGCTATGGAAGAAAGCGATGACGCTGACGACGAGATAAAAAACATTCCCCTCTGGCTTGCTTTTATCTATATCGTTGGCGGCGCTGTGGCTGTTAAGTTCGGTGGCGACTTCGTTGTAAACAGCGCAAAATATATCGCTGCATTTTTCGGTTTATCTGAAAACCTCATCGGTCTTACTATAGTTGCTCTTGGTACAAGCCTTCCTGAGCTTGTTACATCTGTCGTAGCCGCCAAGAAAAATGAGCTTGATATGGCAGTTGGAAATGTTGTTGGCTCAAACGTCTTCAACATTCTGATGATTCTTGGTGTTGCAGCAGCTGTAAGTCCAATCTCTTTTATCATGGAAAATGTGATTGATATTGTAGTCCTGCTGGGATTTAGCCTTCTTGTATGGGTTATGTGTATTATTCGAAAAAAACTGGACAAGCCTGAAGGAGTTATCATGCTTCTGGGATACGCAGGATATATGGTCTACATAATAATGAGATAATTAAAAACAAAGGGTCAGCCCATTTTGATACTTCCAAATATACTTGATTTTGAAGATATCATTTGGATTGACCCTTATATTTTTGGCAATCAGTGATAGTTATTCACTTCGGGCATTGTGGAGATTTTCAGACGAAGACGGATCTATATATAATATTTTTTCAGCCGCAATCGCTACATCAGAAAATGTGTTGAATTTCGGCTCTTTTTTCAAATAATCGAAATTTGTCATAGCTACGAGAAACACATGACCGCGGAGACGGTTGAAGCAGGACATGCAAGCTTGCTTTCAATGGACTGCTTTAATCGGATCAGCGGGCTGTGTGGCGACAGCCACACAGCGAAAAAGCCGCAGGCTTTCGAGCGGTCATGCCCTATGCCTCCTTTCAGTTCAGAATCTCATGTACTCTTTCCTGTACCATTTTACTGATTAGTTTTAATCTATCCGATGAATAATTATATGCACCTACTTTTTGTAGGTTATATGTTAACATCTTTCTCAATTTTTCTTTTAATCTGCTGTCCATTATCTTTTTTGCTTCCTCTATATAATCTTCATATACACTGGGAAGCAATGTACCGGCATATTCCTTAAGTAGTTTCTCATCTGCCCAGTTTTCTTCTCCTGCCAGATTAAACAAAGAATTCCCATGGTCAAACAGTGGTGCAGGAGCTATTATCTTATTTGTTTTACTATCAACAAGCACTCCGAAATTGCCAAAGTGCCTGTCAGTATTGTAGATCACTGCATCTAACACTATCATATCGTTAAGTGCATCTACATATTCAGATCCAAGATTCTCATAATACTCTCGTACTGCCCTCATCCCACCTGTTTTTACTACCCGACCTATAGGAACAAAAGCTATATCTTTACTCGTAAACAATTCACATGCAGAGCACAATTGCTTCTTCCATTTTGAAACCTTGTAAGGAACAACATTCATACCCAAGGCTGTCCCTATCTCATATGCATATAATTCCGAATACGGCTCATTTCCCGTATTGGATGCTCCCGATGTAGCTCCTTTATAAAGATAAACTTTCCCGCTAATTCTTCTCCAACATTTTGGAAGCATTCCGTTTGTTGTAAACTCCGGAGAAGATGCCAATGAAGATCTGGCACTGCTCCCATATCCGGTAAAAGCAATCATGGCAAGCACACGGCTGAAATTATTCTCATAGAGATTATTATCTCCAAATGTTCCTGGAAATCCTTCTTCCACTATCCAGTATGAATCATTTAAGGATAAACCTCTGCAAACTGAGATTACATCCATAGGCCTGTTGGCATTAAGACCACACTTTGCAAGGAAGGCATTAACATAGGCTCGGTTTTTGGGAATAGTCCTGTTCTTCAGCCAAGAAGCAATGCCTTTGTCGCTTAGTTCCATACCTAAAGGAAGCAGATGCTTTTTCTTTTCATTTATCCATGTAATCTGTAACACAGGATCAGACAAGTTCTCAATGATTTTAAATTTAATTAAATCTACGTCAAATAGTTTTAAAATGTATTCCATAAAAAAGCTCCCTATTGGGCATTTAAATTAATCAGGTTCGCTATTATATTCACCGTCTAAAATACCGGTCAAGTAATTGACAAAAGTTTGCAAAGCCGACAGTGCCAAGTAATTCTTCCACCAACTTTTGTTGCTGAACAGGAGCAAGCAGTCGTATTGACTCTATTGCCTTTAGTATATCGCTTTTAGCCTTTCTGTACGCATCCGTTGGCTCAATTTCAACTGAAATCTTATAATCATTCATGGCCTTTCCTCCTTGTTTTTTGATAATATGATAAAGCCTTACCTAAAGATAAACAATGAAGTTTTTATGCCATTTTAGTGCGGTTTTCGTAACATCTCAAGCAACTATTTATATCGCCAAGTATCATGTATGCTGTGATAGTCATAAACAAACCTCATTTACAAATCACTTTCAAACATCCCTATAGTCAAATCAGTTCTTAGCAACTTCTTTGTTTTTTTCATACAAATTTAACCATATGCCGATGATTCCGACACAGGCAGTTCCGATTGTTCCTATTCCCGTTATTGCATCCCAGTTCATAATCTTTCTCTCTATACTTTCTTATATATTATGCACAAAAGAACCAGCATTTAAGCCATCTGTGCAATTGGTTAATAAGTTACAAACAATGATAAGCAATAAATAATGGGCGAAAACTATGTCATTTCAGGTACAATGCATATGTGTTTCCAGTCAGAAGGGTGCACGAAAGATAAC
>JAFPVA010000102.1 GCA_017413105.1 Butyrivibrio sp.
GACAGACGTACATGCTGTTTCATGATCTGATCTCTGCATACAGAGGCTTCTCTGATCTCTGCATATACACCTTCCGGCAGATAAGAAGTTGAATATCTTCCTTCTTTAACCAGCATAGCGATTGTTTTAGGATCCTTTAGATCACTCTTTTCTGGGCTGTTATCATCCAGTTCTTTACTTCTGTTTACAGTAAATGGATTTACTGTTACAAGCTTTACGTCATGATTCTGTAAAAACTTCTGAAAGGTAAGCCAGTAGCAACCAGTAGGCTCACAGCCAACAATAACCTTCTTCATTTCGGTCTTATTCATGATTTCCTCAGTCCAGCGAAGGAATGTAAGAAATCCTATTCGATCGTTACTAAACTTAAACACTCTTCTGGATAGTTCAAACCCTCTCCAGTCAAACGCCCTACAGAAATGTGTCTGTGATCCAACATCAACCCCAACAATCAGTGTATCTGCCGTAACTTGCTTAAGTCTGTCATTCTGTGTTAAATTCATTTTGAGAAACCTCCGGTTAGCATAAGATGTTTTTTCATCCGCCAAGATGAACACCTTTATCTTACTTAGAGGTTTCTTTTTATTCAATTGGCGTTATTTCTGAATTACAGGAATGCTCCTTATCGTGTTTTATGAGTATAGAATAACATCTATCAAAATACGGTTAAATAAACAAAAAAAAACTTACCCTTACTTAAGTTTCTTTTTTAGCAAATATACTTACACGACTGCTCTTACCTTACTCCCATCCATGAAAGTGAATTCATATTCTTTTTTCCCAAGGATCCTAACTTCCCAGACAACCAGCTCTGCCAACTCCTCTACCATTCCTGTCAAAGGTTCCTGTTTTGAAAGTTCAAGGAGCTGCTTGGCTCTGAGGCGTTTTAATGGGCTTCTGTCTTCGTTTTTCCAGCCTTCAAACCGGGATTTATCCGTTATGAACTCGTTATAAGCCAACACAAAGCCTTTTTCTAAGTCCTTCTGGTCAACAAATGCATTTCGGCAGGTAAGTTTTCATCCCCATGCGCCTCCATTACCACTCGCAGAATCATAGTTGCCCCAAATAACAAAAAGCAGCATTTCTGCTGCTTCTGTCCTATTCCAAATCCTTCATTTTTTACCCTGCGTCGCAAGTAGTCTTTTGGTAGTCCTTAGTTTTACAGGTTCCAAGTTATTCCGAATTGTCCCGGGTTATTCCCAATTATATTGTGTGCACCTTGCTCCTGCCGTGGCAGACGAACAGTATTCTTATCATCCAGTAAAATCCCTCTGTTTCTGCGGTTTCCCGCATTTTATATTTTTGTTGTTTTGTGGTTTACACCGCATAAGATGGCATATCTTGGTGTAAAGTAGTCAGCAAAAATGGTAAAAAACAGGGTAAATTCCCAAAGCTTACCCTCACTGTTTGTGCGCATTTTGAATAAAAAAGCCTGACCAGGCTTTGGTAACTTCATCTGTCAAGATAGCAAACTCTTTTCCCTGCTTAACACCATGACCTTTCCACTGATCCGTTAGCTCTTTTCTTGCACGAATTGTCTGAAGTCTTTGAATAATCCAGTCTGCGTCATATCCAAGTCTTGCATATGTTTCCAAAGCGCGATCTATCGTAAGCTCAGGGTCTATCGTCTCCTCTATCCTTTCACGACCAACCTGTGCGAGCCACATTTTAAATGGTTCAGCCTTCTTAGAAGGAATTGACTGGATAATTCTTAGAAGTTGTTCAGTATTTGCTACGTCCGTAAATCTCTTTTTCCCATCTTGAGCTGTCATTTTCAACTGGTTACAATTTGTAACCAGTTGATTTCCTTCTTCTTTTAGCCTACTTTTTAGCACTTTCCAATAATTTCTAGCCCCGTTTATATCCGATTGCTCTGTCAATGCGCCTACCACATCAACTATTGAAAAATACCACTCTTCTTCGTCCTCTGCCCAAGCCGTTCTAATAGGATGATCTTCGAATAATTGTACCTTATCTTCCATCATCGTTTTTTCCCTTTTCCCCATTACTATTTCCGTCACCTGAGAGCTTTTCCATTTCGATTTTATACGCCATCAATCTCAAAAGATAATCTGGCATTTTCCTATTTCCCAATTCCCAATCCTGCAGTGTACGATACGGAATTTCAAAATACGCACAAAACTCTTTTCTCGACATTCCAGTACTGTTTCTTAATTCTATCAAATAATCTCTGTTATCCATGCAAGTCACCCCGTTCATTCAATGTCTTTATACTCATTGCGTATTATCAGTATACGCATACGCGATGCGTGTTGTCAATAAAAAATGTCGATCAACTATACAGTCAACCGACATTTTTATTATTGTTGTTTACCCGATTACCCTAACGACAAGTTGCTACAAAATGTATGGCGGCAAACATGAGGCGTAATCTTACCGACGTGTGATTTCCATATCACGTTGTAAAATCATGAGGAAATCAATTTGTTTTTCTTAAACCACTGCGCGCTAAGAGTCAGACTTTTTATCGGATCATTGTCAATCCAGTTTTTATGAGTTTCCAATACAATTGCCTTTACTTTGGCAGCCTCCTGTACAGTCTCCAAAATACTGCCAAGGGCCATATTCCCTGTTCCTAGTTCGGCCGCATCTTCCTTGAGAATAGGCGTAATGAACGGTCCTTGTTTTCTGCAGCCTCTGTCATTTATATGCCACATTACCATTCTGTCTGACAGCTTTTTTACCAGAGCAGTAACATCTGCTCCTCCGTCTGCAAGCCAGTAGGTATCAAGTTCGAAGTTAACATACCCGGGGTCGGTGTTCAGGGCGATAAAGTCCAATGCAGTTTTTTCTTCTGAGACCTTCTGTAACTCGACATTGTGATTATGATAAAGAAGTTTTACTCCATAGGGTAAAAGAGCTTCTCCTGCCTTATTAAGCCTCTCAGCAAGTTTTTTTACCTCAGAAGCATTCCCGTAATCAAACCTGTACATACCGGTTATAACAACGGTATCTGTTCCAAAGCTCATGGCTTCTTTAGCAACAACCTCAGGGTTTTCTTCAATGCTGTTCAGATAGCTGTGCAGACTTATAACCTTCAGCCCACTTTCAGCGATCAGCTCCTTCCAGTTAAGTTTCCCTCCACTTCCCGTGGGCATGCCGGCAAATTTAGTAAGCAGCCTCACAATAAAGGGAGTTGGTTTTATCATAAACTCATTTAGCTCAATGCCGTCATATCCGGCATCTTTAATTGCTTTTAGTGTGCTAAATGCACTCTCATGGCTGTTGCACCTGCTTCCGATCATTATCTGTTGCACACCCGTCAGTATTCTGTCGCTCATTATTTTAAATAGCCTCCAAGATGCTTCAAACTCTTCTTTGGTGTCCTGATCTGTGTTGTCCTGTCAACTCCGCAAAGACCAAATGTCAGCGCATATCCTTTCTGCCACTCGAAATTATCGATAAGGGACCAGTAACAGTATCCGATAACAGGAATCCCATCATCTATACAGTTCTGTACGCCCTCCAGTGCCTTGTCGATAAACTGTATCCTCTGCTCATCGTCTGAGGTTGCAATTCCGTTTTCTGTTACAAGGATTGCAATTTCGGGCATCTCTCCATGTACACGTCTTATTACATGCTCAAGGGCTTCAGGGTATACTTCGTAATCCATCTGTGTCATGGGTGTTCCCTCCGGAACAGGCACTATTCCATCAGGGCCGTAAGTAGTTCTTGTATAATTCGGAAGTCCAAAGAAATCATCATCCTTGATATAAGGAATGTAATGGCTAAACTCCTCATTCCAGTCGCTGTCTGCGCGCTCCTTGCCACCTTCAATATACTGGCAGTCGTGCAGGGAAAGCGTAATACCAACCTGAATATCCGGATTAACAGCCTTGATTGCTTCCTTGGCTGCCTGATGCGCCTTTATAACTATCATATCGCCATTTGCATCTGTTGCAGAAACAAATGTATGCGGCTGAGGATCTCCGAATACTTTGGCATTCTCCATTGCTGCCAGCTTCATTTTCTCCATCGGATCAGAGAGATTAAGGCCAACCTGAACCTGCCCCTCCATGGAGTCACCACCGCTTTTGGCTGCATTTGCCATCTTCGCCATCATCTGCTTCTTAAATCTCTCCATGAGTGCGCCGATCTGCAGTCTCATATTTGCTTCATTGATGGTGCAGATATACTTTATCTCGCTTCCAAGCTGCTCTGTGACGAACCTTGCATAGTTGGCAAAAAGCTCTACAACCTGTTCGTTGTCCCAGCCACCCAGCTTTATAAGCCACACAGGCGATGTGAAATGCATGAGGGTAATAAC
>JAFPVA010000103.1 GCA_017413105.1 Butyrivibrio sp.
AGCTTTGCACTAAAATCTATGAATGAGTGTCTTGATGCTGCTCTTGCGCTAAATAAGGGCGACGAGATAGAGGATGAGGGCTTTGTTGTGGTTGATGGAAAGCATAACAGGGTCAAGATAAAGTCCCCGTCATACGTCGCTATGCATAGAATATCCACGAACAAAGTGTTCACAGCAAAGAGAATGTCAGAGCTTTTCTGCAATGGAAAGGATCTTTCAAAATTGGCAAAAGACCTCCCGGCTAATGCGCATATCATAAAGTATTATGACTGGCAGTTTGCTGAGATGAAGCATAAAACAGAAGACATGATGCTATATTCCAGACGACTTTACGAAGAATACGATCATGACAGGAAAGCAGTAGCAATGACCATAAAGGATTCACCATATGCCTGGGCTGGATTCAGGGCAATCGGTAACGATAAGGATATCACTGATATCATGGCAGTGCTTGCACCGGCAAATGTTGAAAAACTGATTGTGGAGTATCCTGAGATAAGTAAATAAGAAGATGAGAGGAAGGTTTAAATGGGACGAAATGAAAATGTAGAAATATTCCAGGATACGGAAAAGATGTGCAGAGAAAACGATAGACTCAGAGAATCTATCAGACTGGCATTTGAGAATCAGAAGCTTATTCTGGAGGAAGATGCTGTACCTTCAATTGAAAATAATAAGTATGCCGAAGCGGCAAAGATAGTGGTCTCAAAGAAAAGGACTGTTGAAGCCGCAAGTGCATATAAGGGGATGAGGGTTGCTGTTCACAATTTTGCGTCAGCAACAAATCCAGGTGGTGGAGTGGTTAAGGGATCTACAGCCCAGGAAGAATGTCTGTGCAGATGCTCGACTTTGTACAGCATGCTTAATACCAAGGAGATGTGGAACGGATTTTATGCTCCCCACAGGAATGCAGCTGATCCAATTCACAATGATGACATTATATATACTCCGGGAGTTGTAGTGTTTAAAACAGACACAGCAGCTCCTGTTGCCATGCCAGAAACTCAGTGGTATGAGGTTGACGTTATTACATGTGCTGCTCCTAATCTTAGGGACAACCCCAGCAATCCATATAATAAGAGCGATGGAACGAAAAAAGTGAAAATATCAGATAAAGATCTACTTGAGCTTCATGAAAAGAGGCTAAGGAGAATATTGGATGTTGCCGTGGCTAATGCTGATGAAGTAGTTATATTGGGGGCATTTGGATGTGGAGCATTTCAGAATAAACCGGAGATTGTTGCCAGAGCTGCAGCAAATGTGATTAATGACTATCTGTATATGTTCAAAAATATAGAATTTGCTGTTTATTGCAGTCCTAAGGACAGTCGGAATTACGATGCATTTAAGCGAGAACTGGCTAGAATTGCCAATCAGAGATAAGGGGAACAAATAATGCATTCTACAATTTTTGTTTTGAATGATAATCCGATTTCGAAAAACGATGTCATTGACGATGACTATTTTTCAGTGAGTCAGATAGAGCGCCGGGGATATGATTATTGTGGTGTAACGAATCTTGAGTATGAGGCAAGGGACTATTTTTCTGGATATTACTCCGATTTTTTTCAGACAGAGATCATGAAAACGGAGTATGAGGATTATCCTGAAGACAACTTTGTGCAGTACAAGATGACCATTAAAAATCGTGAAAAATTCATGAAAGGCGTTTATAAAAGATATCGCAAGGCTTTAAAAGAATTCAGCAATGCTCTTACATTGGAAAAACTTTTGGATAGTGAAGACGGAGATATCAGTTATTTGCTATATAAGCTGCTGTGTGTAATGGATGATACATGTGCTTTGCAATTCTACAGTGATTATGGAGATTTTGAGAGCCCTGAGCAGTTAATGCGTCGTTGCAAGGA
>JAFPVA010000104.1 GCA_017413105.1 Butyrivibrio sp.
AGCACAACTCTTGATGAAGAAAACATGACCAGCCTTAAAGCTGAGCAGCAGAAATGGATCAAAAATAAAGAAGCTTCAATGAAAGAAGCAGGTGCCGATTTTGAAGGCGGAACAATGCAGCCTATGATCGAATACGGTACCGGCGCTAAGCTTACAAGAGAAAGAGTAGAGGAGCTTATTCATAGATATATAGGTGACTGATTTTTAGCAATTTTTTGCGTATATTGCAAGAATGCATGTCCCTGAGGCGGACAATCAGATTGTATTCAGAAGGGACTCTTAAGACAGATGCAGCTAAATATAATGACTTTTTGCATTATATTTAGCTGCTAATTATGATGTATCAGCGAGAAAACTCCTTCCGACATAGTCGGTGGGGGATGAATCGCTGGCCCTCAGCGTTTCGCTTTGCTGTATCGTCCTGTTCTTTCATATTTTCTTTTGTGGTCATCCGTGCGCTGGCTTTCTATATACTTTTTCACTGTTTCAAGTGAAACTGATCCGGTTGTGGCGCAAAAATAGCTCCTGCTCCAGAAAAGAGCATCTCCCCACAGAAATTTTTCTATATGTTCACGGTAGTTGATCCTGACTTCTTTAGAGAGCTGGGACTTTAAGGTGTTGATCAGTTTTACCGGAGCAACATCCGGAGGCATGGAGATAAGCATGTGTATATGATCCTCACCTGTCTCAGCAGAAAGCATATCGCAGTTCATCCTTCCACACAGATAAGCGGCGTGATTTTTCATGAAATCCCCCATCTCATCGGTTATCACTTTTTTCCTGTATTTAGTGACAAAAATGATATGATAGGTAAGCAGGTAAACTGAATGTGAACCTCTTCTGTAGTTATCCATAAAAGCTCCCTCTAAAAAGAACAAATGTTTTGATTACTCTTGGAAATTATGCTATAATACTAATATAATCTTTTGGAAAGGAAATCTCAACTGTGTATAGGACAAGGCAGTACAGAATAGCTAAAAACAGCACACTATACAGTTACTGCCAGGATATTTGCAGGGCATCTGCAGTTCTTTACAACAGGGCGAATTTCATCATCCGACAGTATGCTTCTGCCATAGAGGCATTTGACTCTTACAGGCCTCTTTTTCCCAATCAGATGCAGGTGTATAAACTTGTAAGTGAAACCCTTGAAGGGACAAAATATCATTCAGCTGGTTCATGGCTTTCTTATAATGCCCTTGATTATCTTCTGAAGAGCACCAGGGATAAGGCGTACTATGGTATTCCATCTCAGGCTAACCAGCAGATACTTAAGCTCCTTCTTAGGGATTACAAATCATTTTTTGAAGCAGTGAAGACATACGCCAAGACACCATCTGCATTTACGGGGCGTCCCCGCATGCCGGGTTATGTACGCCAGGGAAAATACAAGACAGCCATCCTTACGAATCAGATATGCAGGATAAAGGAGGATTCCTATATACGCTTTCCCGGAACAGCAGATACTTTAAAACTTGGCGGGGACCTTCCCCAGGGGAAACTTAAGGAAGTACGGATAAAACCACAGGGTAAGGACTTTGTGATGGATGTGGTGATCGATGTCTTAACAGTGGGTATAGAGCCTTTGGATGACAAGGATGTTCTCAGATCTCTTTCATCAAAAGATGACATTTCCGATATCAGGGTCATGTCGATAGATCCTGGTACGGACAATATAGCAGCCGTAGCGAACAACTTTGGAGCAAAACCGTTTGTGATAAAGGGCGGACTAATAAAGTCCGTAAACCAGTTCTACAACAAAGAAATGGGGCGGCTCTCATCATGTGCCATGAAGTGCAATAACAGATACCGCACCAGGAAAATGAACATACTCACAGAAAAACGCAACAGGCGCATAAAGGATGAGTTCCATAAGATAAGCAGACAGCTGGCAGACTATGCGAGGGATAACCACGTAGATGCAGTAGTGATGGGGCATAACGTATTCCAGAAACAGGAAGCGGGTATGGGGCATATCAGTAACCAGAATTTTGTGCAGATACCAATGCTGATATTTGCAGATATGCTAAGA
>JAFPVA010000105.1 GCA_017413105.1 Butyrivibrio sp.
ATCTCTGTTGCACTATCCTGGGAGTCACCTCCACCAGACGTTATCTGGCATCCTGCCCTACGAAGCCCGGACTTTCCTCTCCCATGCCCTTTCGTATGCATGGCAGCGATCATCTGTCCTACTCACCATAATTTAATAACACAAATTTTTATTATTTGCAAATACATTACTTTCATGCGCAGACCGTTTTATATTATTACTCCACAACCTGTTCCATGAGTTCTTTCATATCCTCATAGGTAAGAGCCTCAGAGCTTTCAAGCTGGTAAACCAGACCGTCTTTGGTCCACTGTGCTATGTAGAAAAGCTGCGTACCTAAGTCCGCATTAGAAGAATCTTCATCTCCAAACAAATCCACAGTCACATTGCCTACCTGAATGCTATCACTGACAAGGTCTGCGGTGGAAATCCCGATATCAGCTGGAATCTCTTTTCCGCATTTCTCATCCATCTCCCTGACAGTAACTGTATTTCCCTCCACATCATAACTTATAGCAGCAACATTTACGTCACTCTCACTATAAAGATAATAGTCCTTACCTGATGAAAAACTGTCCAGATACTCAATTTCCTTGAAGGATGTTCCGCCAGCCTTACTGAGTTTCGCCAGAGATGAGTATTCCTTGTATCCGGCCAAAGCAACGGAGTTTGCCGCCTGCTCTAATGAATCGCTCTCTGCCTTTGTCCCGGCAGTCATGGTCTCTGACACACTTTCCGCCTCTGTTTCCACAGCCTCCGGAGCAATCTCGTCATACGCAGCCGCTTCGTATGCAGCTTCCTCTGCCATGTCCTCTGTTGCTGCCGTTTTATGAGAGACGTTCGGTCTTGGAATAGATGCTTCTTCTTCCACCAACATAGTAGAGCTTTCGGTCGATCCGCCAAATCGAACTACTTTGCTAAGAGCAAAAAGTCCAACAACACATACGGCTAAGGCAGCTGCAATTCCCGCATATTTCCTTAACACCGCAATCTTTGAAAGTTTCTTCTTTTGACTGTCCTTTCCTGCAAAAATAGCGATATCTGCCGCATCAGCACCAGACTTACCCTCATCACTTCCCGCGTCCGTCATTTCCTTCTCAATATTTGCAAGGATTCTGCTGCGCATGTCTTCCGAAACTTTTACGTTTTCCATTACTTCATTGTATTTACTCAAAGTCATACGCCTCCTTCAATATTTTTTGAAGTCTTTCCCTTCCGCGCTTTAAGTCTGATCTGACTGTAGACTCCTTTCTCTTTAGAATATCTGCTATTTCCTTAGTCGAGTAGCCTTCCTGGTAAAAGAGATGTATCACCTCGCGATTGTTCTCCGGAAGCTCTTTAACTGCCTCCCAGACGAAATTCAGATCCTCTTTTTCCTGAGAAACAAGCTCCTCCGACAGCTCATCGGCACTTCTTAATTTGTTATAGTTTATCCTGTTCTTGCTAAGGTTGGAAGCAACAGTGACAAGCCAGGCCTTTTCATGACCATCAGTCTCAAAGGTGGGATTGTTCTTCAGAAACTGAATAAGCGTATCCTGAAGAATGTCTTCAGCATCACTCATGTTATGAAGATAGGAATAAGCAATCCTAAGGATGGTATTGCCGTATTTATCCATGAGTGCTGATGCCCTACGGCTTACGACAGAAGCCGCCTCGTCCCCGGCTTCTTCATTTGTCTCTGCCTTAACGGCATTTCCAAAAATCTTGCTGTATAACACATTTGCAAAATAGCTTATCAATTCAAAAAAATCCAAAAGCCAGCTGCGCCTAGTCAGTTCCAAAACCATTTTTCCTCCGGGGGGGGGTATCTTTTCAGACTATTAGTCTCTTGGTCTCATATAGAAGTTACCCATTATTTCTTCAGTACGGATGGAATTTACGAAAGCTCCCTCATCTATTTCTTTTATCAGCGGAATCAGCTTTCTGGTATCCGATGCGCTTACGATGGAATACACGATTTTTTTATTCTTGTGGGCAAAAGAGCCTTCGCCGTCGATAAGTGTAGCTCCATGTCCACTGTTCTTGTAGATGGCATCGCACACTTCCTCAGGTTTGTCAGTGATGATAAACAGAGTTCTCTGCTGATAGGTTCTATAAAGAACGTGCAGTGCCTGAGTCGAAACATACTGGAATATCATGGAATAGAGCGCTTTGTCCCAACCAAAAAGTATGCCTGCTATGGTAAGGATCACCACATTTCCTGCAAGAATATAGGGAAATGCATCCACGCCCTTTTTCTGGGATAAAAAGATTGAGATAAAATCAGTTCCGCCACTGGTGGCATCAACTTCAAGACACATGGTTATTGCTGTGGCGTTGATGATACCTCCAAACACTGCTATGAGCAGGGGATCGTGAGTCAGCACATGGGGATGTATCATATCAACAAAAAAGCCATTGGCAAGGACCATGATCATTGAAAAGATGGTGAATTTCTTGCCTATGAACCTGAAACCGATATAGATAGGAATTGCATTAAGCGCAATATTTATAGGCGAATAGGGGATCTTCAATCCGAAAAATTTGGAGAACACACGCTGGATAATAATGGTAAGACCTGTTGCCCCACCGGGGTACAGACCTCCTGTATTTACAAAGCTCTGGATATTAGCAGCCATTAAAAATGCAGCAAACAGCACAACTATAAGGCGTATGATATCCCATCTTAAAGTTGAGACTATTTTTTTGCCCCTATCTGACATCGAAAAAGATCCTCTCTCGTTTTCTCTTATCTCATACTGATTTTAAACATCAGCAACTTATAATTATAAGGAAACTCGTGGTTTCTTTCAACTATTCCACCCATTCTCACTTTTCCCAAATAAGTGAAAGGCAGCCGTTTCTCTTAGCTTTCATGGCAAGGTATACCGAAGGCTTTCCATTTACCGGGTCTTCAATTCCTGCATAAATCCTGACACCTTTGCTACTTAATAAACTCTTTGGAAGGCTTACCATCGCAGTGCTTTCTGCATCCTTAGTAAGAGTCCTGAGGTCAACCTCCAGCTCATAACGGCTCATTTCATCCAACCTAACGCCCTTATCCCCCGAGTCATCCACATAAATACATAACTTCCATGGATAGTAAATTGGCGCATTTCCGGAGTTTTTGACCGTTATGGCAACGTCTTTTGTTCCCGGAGCACTGCCGTTTCCTATCTTAATGCTCTTTATCCAGTATCTGTAACCGAGGCACCCTATGATTTCTTCTGCAGGCGCATTCAGCTCCGGATACGCTCTGACATCGGGAACCTTTGGTCCTATGAAAGTCATGTGGGAATTGCTGATAAGTTCTTTTGTTGTAGCAAGATTATCCGTAAGCATGTAGCTCATGGGCGTTCCGCTGGTAAATTCTCCGCCCACAGGGGCAATGTTCCATATTTCAGGACAGGGCAAAAGAGCATTCTCCTCACCGTTAGCATCGAATTTCCCGCCATTATTTATCCAGTTTCTCCATACTCCCGTATCAGTCACATCTCCTGTCATGTCATTGTAGACTCCCGCATTTAGAGGTCTTTCGGCAAAAGGTCTTCTCATAAGGAGCTTTACGTCAGGAAATGCTTTTTCGTAGGCTGCGACATATTTTTCTCTGATCATAGTTTCAGGCATCATTGGAATTCCTGCGGGATAGTAGGTATGCCACTCTCCCCAGTGTCCAAGGCTTCCCAGCTCCACATAGGCAAGGAATCCGGGCATTTCCTCAGAAAAAAAGCGCCCGATCTCAGCTATCACTTTTTCGTGCTCAGAAATGAAAACCTCGTTATTATATTCAGGGCAATAGCCGCTGCCATAGGTTATGGTGTAGTACTCTCCGTCTCCCGTCTTGTCATAGAGCCACTCTGGAATATCAAGATGCTCTTCCTCCGAAGGATAATCGCACACAAATCTAAAGACCAGTCTTTTCCCTTCACTTCTCCATCTGTTAAGGTCAAACTCCGCTGCAAAGCTGTTCCAGTCGTACACACCTTCCTGCTTTTCGAGATCTGCCCAGGTAATGTACGCATAGACAAGGCTTGCTTTTTCGCAGAGATCTGCATATCTGCCATCAGGGGCATAGCCCATCAGCGGATTCACATAGGATGATCCGTCGTACTTATAGGTTATTTCCTTTTCTCCCGGTCTTATAAAGAACATGTAATACCCCCAGATAAGGCCTATCAGAACCAAGGACACTACTGCCAGTAGCCCAATTATTTTTTTAACCATTGTATTCCCCGTTGTACTGAATGAGTGTAATATCCTTCACTCCTTCAATATCCCTAATCTGTTCCTGAAAAAAGAGGTTGTTCTTTTTTACCACAACTTCCACCGCCAGTTCAGTTATGTCACCTCTTATGGTCTTTGACTTGATGAAATATTTCATCTTTCCAAAAGCACGGATAATGTCATCCCCTGCCGATGTTCCTTCATAGTGGATTATCGCAACGTACACCTGACCGTTATTTTTCCTGGCATAAAAGCAGGCAATCATTATTATCATGATGATGGCGGATGCAAGAGTAAGGATATACATTCCCGCACCTGCCGTTATTCCCGTGGTAATGGACCAGAACAGGTACAAAAGGTCTAGAGGATCCTTTATTGCCGTCCTGAACCTCACGATGGAAAGAGCACCTACCATACCAAGTGAGATTACGATATTTGTACTTATCGCAAGAGTCACCATGCAGGTAAGCACACACATGCCGATCAGTGTTATTGCAAAGCTCTTTGAGAAAACCACTCCTGCATAGAACCTTCTATACACAAGATATATCAGTATCCCCAGCAAAAGAGCTATAACCAGCGAAAGTGCTATATTAAACACATCCACAGTGCCATAGTTATCAGAATTTAAAACCGAGTTTTTGATAAAATCTCTTACACTCATCTTTGCTCCTCACTTATGTCTCAACAGCTACAGTTTGCGCAATAATTGTTTATCAGGATACCATCGACCATTTCCCGGCACATGGTATATTTTGAAGCTGCCGTAAATTCACTTGATGCCGGTGTTATCATTTCCTTCACATGTTTTGGCAGGAATTCCGTGTACTTCACTTCAAGGATCATCTTATTTTCTTGAAAGATATTAAATGCCGGGAGATCAGCGTCAAAAATATCAAAATTATCTGCTGCCGCCCGAAGGTTCTTGTCAAAGGTTATCCTAACCGTTCCTTCATCCATTACAAACGGCGTCCTCTCGTAGTCAACAATCACCTTGGGTCGCATGAAGTTCGAAATACACTCGTAGTAGAATTCCCTGCACAGATTCTGTTCCTTTTCCAAAAGAAATCCATACTCCCCGTTAATTATCTTTTCCGTCTCGTCCCTTGTAAGACTGGCTGATTCCTTATAAATATATTGTCCCTGCTTTAGCTTTCTCTCCAGCTTTATGCTATTATCTAAGTAATTGTAAATCCTTATCCTGTATTTTTTTCTGAAGAATATACCCATATCCTTTTCTTCATAGGCACTGTTATTTATGTCATCAAAATAGAGACTGCGTATCGTATACTCCCCGCCTGAAGCGTTAGGATCAAGAGTAAGGACCTTGGACAGTCTTACTTTCAGGGCCTCATATTCCCCATTATTTATCAGATATTTTAGTTCGTGCCTAAATCTCTCCATCTTTATTCCTCGTTAGTCAGTCTGCTTACAGTTCCATCTTCATGGATATAAAAACATATAGTGGAATAAAATCTCTGCTCCTCAGTGTCATAATAGTCAAAAGCTTTCTGCTCGTTTCCTTCACCATCACTGCAGGTTATTTTCAAAAAATATTGTCCCGGTCCCGGGGAATCAGTTTCACAGCTGTTCCAAAAACCTGAATATTCAAAAATAACATTTGAAAAATCAAGATCATCAGATAATAGCACTTGATATTTTATATCATCATTCTGAAAATCGTAGGATTCATCCCATGTAAAATATAAAGCATCATTGCTTAAGGCCGGCGTTCCTATAAAGAAAGGCATAGGTTTTTGAAGAGATTCGGAATACTTTTCATAGTAATAATCCACCAGGTTTGGAACATTATCACTGACCTTTTCATAATCTTCGGGTGTAAGCGGAGCATAAATAACATCCGGTTCAGAATAAAGATATCCGTCAATCACATTTCTGTATTCACCTATAAGTCCCTTTATCTTTTCTTTCTCAAGCGAATTTTTCACATCTCCTATAGCAAGATCCAAATAAGCTCTGAAGGTATCGGATTTAAGACATCTTTTGAACAGGACATTGCCCCAGTAATTGCTGACGCCAAACTCCCACTCTCCTGCCCAGTCAGTACCTCTCACTTTGTCCTCGTCATATCTGAAGCACCCGTCCAGATCCCAGCTGTAGAGATACCAGGTGTCTGAATTCTGCGGACTGTAAAGATATGCATTTCGGCTCTGGGTATCTACATTTCCTGTCAAGAGATTAAAAGCCATCCAGTATGTCAGGTTTGAAATGTCAAAATACTTATCAAGAATATCCTCTATAGGAATCGTGTAGTCGTTCAGATCCCGAAGCATGGCAATGAGCTTTGTGTGATCGCTCGCCCCTTTTATCTCCAGATATTCTTCAAAAGCTGCCTTATTGTAGCTTGGGTCAGATTCAAGCTTTATGACATCCTCATACTTGTAGAATTCGAAGAAGTTGATCTTGTAAAGATGTCCCGTCCTGTCCAGACCATGGGCCCTTAAAGCTGTTTTGTTCAGCTGCTCCACCTGGGTGTAAAGGCCGTAATCTACAAATTCTCCCTCTTCAGTTTCAGTAAGGTCTTTTACATAAAGATGTACGAACTGAGTCCTGAGGCTCATGAGCTGATCTATATCCGACAAAAGATCAAATCCCAGCTTGTTTCTGTATCTAAGGCCATCTGTCATATGCTTGTTAAGGTCAATGGTGGTCTGCCCATTCCAGCTTCCCTGATTCTCTTTAAGTTCAATCTTATAGTTCTTTTGCGGGTTCATACTGGAGGACTGACCTCTTATCTGGACCGTAGCATTGGGAGCAACTTTGCCGTAGCCAAGACCGCCCGGTTCAATTCCCTTGTCGGTTCCTACCTGTAGCAGCGCCTCCACCTTATATCTGTCGATTCCCTTCTCATCGTAGTAATATGCTGAATGTTCATTTACCTCGGTCCAGGTGTGATTTGTCCCTTCAGACTTATTCCCCTTTCTTACAGTCAGGTACATGGTAACAACATCCCTGCCACTCTCCTCATAAAGAGAACTGTTGTCAGAGATATTTCCTGCCGCATAGAAGGACTCATCGCCATTTAGCAGTTCTTCCACGGTCTCGGCCTCCTGTTTTCCAGCTCCTGAGGTACCCTCGAACAGGGTATTATAGGCAAAAGAGCCTCCCATGACCAGAATCAGCAATATTATTATAAAAAAGATCAGCACCGAACCCTTCTTCATTCGTCAATCCTCTTTCTTTTATCCTGCTGCCTCAAAATATGCGCATAAAGTGCGCAGGCAAGCCCTCTCTTAGGCTCTGCCACGATAGGCTGGGAGCTTAAGATATGATAGGGAAGTCTTTTTGTATATCTCATAAGCTTAATAAGTGCATAGATAAAGTAGATGATGCTCCCCAGTGCAAAAGCAAAGCCATAGTACTTGCTGTCAATACTCAGGGAAAAAATGCTTCCCACTGTGGTAGTTACCGCAAATATGAATGATGCTTTTTTTGCATCGGCATAGTCCGTAAAGTACATGAGGATCAGCATAAGGACATTGCCCACTGCATAGGCCCCGTAGCCTACGCACAGGATTCTGAAATACCCTTCCATGAGAGCGTCAAAGCCAAGGGGAAGCCTTCCTAGGATCATCAGACCTATGGAAAGCGTTATGGACGTTCCGTAAAACTGCCTTCTTGCGGTGTAGATAAGCTCATGCTCAAGGACCGTCATCATCTCGTTTTCTGCCTGCTCTATCTCGATGATGGAACCTGCGCCGTTAAACAGGTCGTAGTATCTTCTGTACTTTGGATAAAAATTAACCTCCACGGATGCCACAAAATTTATCGTGGTAATGAGTATTGAAATAAATGCAAACAGTGCCGCCACATCATGCTGCGGCGCGCCGTAAAACAGGCCTCTGTAATTTACTCCGATCTCACTCCCCCAGGCTATCACCAGATGGGCAAACAATCCTACATTGGTAAAAAAGCCTATGGCAGAAAGTTCACCGTACTCATCAAACCAGGGAAGAAATGCAAAGTGCTCCTTCTGGGAATTAGGAAAATACTGATACAAAAGAACCAGATCATATACCACCATTATCCCGTATCCTATGGAAACGCCTAAAATCAGTATTTCCAATGATGCTCCAAAGATATAGCATCCAAGATCTGCCACCAGAACTGCTGCCGCTATGGCAAACACATAGGACAAAAAGATTCCCTTGTAATCCTTTATTGCAGTCAGATAATTCATCTCAGTCCACGCCACCAAAAGCTCCATGAAGAAGATGAACAAGATCATGCCAAGAACTAGTCCCGTTCCGGAAAAAGCAAGGAATATCCCCCATATTATTCCGCCGAAGGGGAGCTCAAAGCACAGTATCCCTTCCAGAGACGGAATGACGAGATCATCCTTTTCCTGATAGAGAAGATCCGCCACATATCTGGTCATCACCATGGAAAAGAGACTTGTTATGACCATGGATGCAATGAGGGAATAGGTTATCATACATACCAAAAGGTCCTGATCATCCTTAGCCAGACCTGAGAGCTTTCCTATAGTACTTATGCTCATCAAAAACAGCATTCCAAGAAGCATAGGTCCTGCAGTGATCATGCCTGTATAACCGTATGCTCTGAGAACGGATAAAACACCTGTGGCTCTAAAGAGCTTTTTTAACTCAAATCCTATTCCTGCCATCTGTTACATTCCATAGGCGCCCTCATAAAGCTGGGCGTACCTCTCTATCATCTGCGGATGTCTGAAGTACCTGTCAACCCTGAGCCTGCCGATTTCTCCCATATTAATCCTCTCCTGTCTGCTCTCGCACATCCTTAGCATAGCCTGGGCTATTTTTTCCCTGTGCATGGGAGGAGCATAAAAACCGGCGACTCCAAAAACATCTCCCTCAGCCCCTTCTATCAGTTCTCTGCAGCATCCCACATCAGTAGTGACTACAGGCCTTCTTGCAGCAAAGGATTCAAGAACCGATAAAGGCTGACCCTCGGAAATACTTGTAAGAATCGTAAAATCCAGTTTTTCCATATATTTGATCACATCAACCTGCCCCACAAACTTAAGATTTGATAGCCTTAGCTGCTTTGCAAGCTGATAGCATTCTTCTGCATATTCAGGGTCATCCACGCCCCCGAGGATATGTAATCTGACATCTTTTCTCTTACTTGAAAGCTCGTGGAAAGCGTAAATAAGCGTCTTTACATCTTTTATCTGGGCAAGTCTTATAACCGCCCCGATATCAATATAGCCGTCCTCCTTCTTAAGAGGTATATCGCAGAATCTTTCATACATTATCCCGTTCGGTATTATCCTGCATTTTTCCCGGTCCGCCCCAAGTTCCACCTGTATCTTATTGGCATTTCCAAAAAGACAGGTCACATAGAACGCTCTTTTATACACAGCATCCGAGAGCATGTAAAAGAACTTTATCCACTGCTTCTTAAAGGAAGGTATTACCCACTGGGCTCTGATTATCTCTTCTTCCCTCTCTCTTGAATAGATTCCATGTTCCGAAAGAATAAGAGGCTTATCTGTTTTGTATCTGCCAAGGACTGCCAAAAGTCCTCCGTACCCGGTACAGATAGTGTGATAGATATCTGCCACAGGAACCTCTGTTCCAAGAAGATACATAACAGGAAGCAGCATGGACCTTATGGTATGGAAGGTCTCCGCAAAGGCTATGTATGGATATTTTTCCTTACACAGAGCAGACAATACATCCAGAAAATCATCGCTCATCAGAACCCCCACCGGATTATAGTGCTTATTCTGATACATATTTATGAGCACTTCCCAATTGGGCGGATTGCAATCCATCATCTGTGTAAGGGCTTCTCGTTCATCCTCTGTAAGCTTGTACCTGTCTCTTTTTCCCGCTCTTACCTTCAGAGCATCGTCCAAAAAAACTTCATGAATCTCAGTGACGTTTCCCGGAAGTTCATATTTATATCTGCCCTTATCTGCTGCATGCGCACCAATGACCCACAGCACGAATTCATGCTGTGGCATTGCCTGAATATACTGATGCATCCAGGAAGAAACTCCTCCAAAGGTATAGGGGTAACTTCCCTCCAGAATTAGACAGATGCGCAAAGTGCTTCTCCTTTATTTTTTATCCTTGTTCCTTATAAGCGTTACCTTTCCCGACTTAACATGCATCAGGTAGAGTGTCTCGTTTATTCTGGTGATATTGGCTCCATAGGAGGAGGTAATGACTCCTTCGTTGCATCTGACCATGTAGTATGCAGAATCTATTAGTCCATCACAGGTAAAGCTTATGCTGTTATCAAATACTTCGTAGTCATGAGAAGTATTGACATATCTCTGAACCGCCCCTGCCATGCCGGATCCGGTGACATGCCTTATATCCGGTGCAGAAATATCTATCCAGTCCATATATTCATTCAGATTTTCTTTTAACTTTTCCCATCCAAGAGCCGCACCTCTGTCCTCGTCCAGAAGATCATCAGGATGCATGAAATGTGAGGTTATAAAATGAAAATTCAGCTCGGAAAAAGATGCCATTTTCATAAAATCATCAATATTGCAGCTTGAAACTATTCTGGGAGTCTCTATGATACCGTCTTCAGAAACAGTAAACTCCTGAGCATAGGCATCCGCTCCCTCAAAATATATACTTGCAATGGTCTTTATCTCCGGAATCCTGTACCCAAGGATTTCTCTTCCCTCGGCAGATAAGACATCCGAAGGCGGAACATAAACTGAAAGGGTCGCTGCCGGGTAAATACCCGTGGCAAAATCGATAAGTTCCTTCAATGAATCCTCCATTGTCTCCGCGCTGTCCCAGGTTTTATAGCCAAGGTCCTCCTGGTATACATAGTCCGGTCCGCAAAGGGGCTGATGGTTGTAACCATGGTAACCAAGCTCTCCCCCCTGATTGAGAAGCATATTTCCATAGTAGTAATAATCCGCCGTACTCTTGTTGGCCTCCAGTTCACCTGAAGTTGTATCATTATAGTTTTCTATGATAAGTCCTGTGTACTTCACATTGTGCTGCGAGCCCAGTGCCAGCATTTCCGGCCACCAGATGCTTGAGTAAAAATCAGCTATCCCCATGCCGTAATCTCTTTTGATATACTGACCATCCCCTGGGGGTACGGGCGATGGAAAGTCGTCAATATAAAATGTTGAAGCATTGATAACAGGATAAATACAGATGTCCTCAAGCAATGTATAGGCACTTGAATATATTCCTCTGTAGGCCTTTCCCATATATCCAAAATTGCAAAATACGAATCGCCCCTCGCCATAGCCTATACTCCAGATAAGAGGGACCTTCCCATCGCCGGCATAGGCATAAATCCTGCAGGATTCGTCAAGCTGAACCGAAAGTGCCGACTCATAGGCATCTTCAATCACATAGGTGTTCTGTGCCCCCAGCATAAAGCCATCTGCTGATGTAAAATCATCAACCCTGGCATAAGAATCTCCGGTCTCTACAATGCCAAGCTTGGAACTTATCATCTCAAATTCCCGGGATTTTGAAGGAGTTATCCCTATAAGGGCTCTTCCGCCCTGCTTTACCCAGTTCGTTATGGATAAAATACTTTCTCCGAACTGCGAATAGTCATTTATGCAGAAAATGAGAGTTTCTACATCGTCCTTTATTTCATTAAAGTAATCCTGCTCAAATTTATCCAGCGAAAGGTCCCAAACTCTGGTCTGTATCCTCATGTCCTTCAAAATCTGCTCATACTGCTCATAGGCATTTGCACTGGATTTGTTGTCCGAATCAATTATTACAAGGCACGTCTTTGCTTTTTTGCTCTCTTTTACACGTGTTATCCTGTCTGTAGAAAGTACGTAGGAATCACTGGTATTTGAGCCATAAAGAATGCCGACTCTCTCAAACAACAAAAGCAGGAATATCCCAAAAAATCCGAATATTACCCTGAACAAACCGGAAAACCGTCCTTTTTTCATGTGGCCAGCCTCCCGTTATTTTCATTCCAAAATCCTACGACCTCTCTTACCTTTCTTGAATAAAAGCCGCCCTCGGATACCTTTTGTATCATTTCTTCGATCTTACTTCCGGAACCTGTCTCATAATAATATCTAAATCGCAGAAGCCAGGTCCTGTCATCTGCAGGCCACTTTTCTTCCATGACCTTAAGGGCTGTATCAGCCCAAATATACTGCTTTGCCTCAATAAGGCTCTTTGCAAGACCTGCATAGTCCTCTATATTTGGGGAAAGATTAACTTTTTCAGCCAAAAGCTGATGATAAGTATTCTGTTGGATTTCAAGGAATTGTCCTGATATCATTCCGCTTCTGATGTACTGACCAAGGAAAGTTATGTATTCATCAAGAAGATTGGTATCCCTTGGATTTTCCGCATACTTTGTCCCAAGCTCCTGGAGCTTTAATTCATACTCTTTTGACAAAGTAGCCATAGCTGTTGTTGCATAATGTACTACCTCGACATCATCATTCATCCTGGCCTGATTAAGAACAGGAATATAAGCCTTTGTATCCTGCATCAGTACATCAAGCATCACGGATCTCCTGACTGAGGAATCGTCCATGATAAGGGCATCCTCTAAGGGCACGATATTTCCTGACTCTGTTACAGGAACAGGAACACTTTCTACTGTAAGTTTCGTTCCGCTAAGTGTATCAAGTTCCTTTCTCTTTTCACCGCTATTACCACTGTTGACAAGGATTGTAATGCAGATAGCGCAGATGACACCCCAAAAAGGGATGCACAGTATCACTGTCATCATGACACTGTCCACCTTAAATATCCCCATTCTCATCAGGATGAAAATGAAGAAAACTATGCATAGATGGATCATCAAAAGATAAATGCCTATCATCCAAAATTCTCCACTATGTCGCAGGTCAATCCCATAGATCTGAATCTGTTTAATACGATGTCCTGGCTCTTTTCATCTACCTGAGCCGCAAGAAGATATATGTTCTCGTCATTTCCAAGCCCAACCACGTCATTGTTTCGGGTCTTTGATCTGAACATTTCATCTATTTCACTAAGACTTCTTCCTTCGCGCATTATCCTAAGAAGCCTGAAAGTCGTAAGCTTATTTCCGGCCATTTCTTTCTGAATTTCAAACTGCTGCCTGAAATACTCGGTCTTTGTAATATTGGTTCCCTCAATAAAGGTCTCTGCAGCAACCGCTCTCTGATACTCCCAGGCCTTGATGATGAAGTTCTCCATAAGTCCGGAAAGAATCTTTATAAGATTTGTATAGTAGGTGTTTACCTGAAGAAATTCCACGTGATAGATCATTATAAGGACGGAAATGCTGCCATCAGCCCTGATACCTGTCACATAGGTTGGAAATCCCTCGTGGATATCGCTGTTAAACCATATCCCATTCTGCTCAACGATTTTTAATACATCCCTGTATTCATCAAGGTTTATTGACTTTTTCAGGGATGGGCTAATGGCTTCGGAAGCCACACTCAGCCTTGCAAATCTGGCTGAAGGATCGTTTATGGTATATATAGCAATTGTCTTGTTGTTTAATACATCCTCCATGACAGGTATGGACTCAGCAAATATCTCTTCAGGAACTGTAGTACTCAGCTTCTGTACAACGTCAAATATTCTGGCAAAACCGTCCCTGCTACCGATCAGATCCTGCTTATAATGATCCTTGTATTCCATAGCTTCCTTATAAAGCTGGGAAATAAAGTCATTCTCTGCCTTTACGTTCTTGTTTTCCTCCCGGGCAAAGGCTATCTCCTCATCTTTTCTCTGCTTTACATATCCGCATACAGCTGCTGCCACCATAAGAAGAATGAACGGTATCCAGTTTCCCGGATCATAAAAGATTAAAAGTCCGTTACTTCCCTGTTTATAGTAAGCCCATAAAAGAGATGCTATGGACATTATGCCGGCAAGGCCGCCTATGGTCGTGCCATAGACAGAGGACATTAACACCACAAACAAAAGCCTTACATCGATCATCCTGAACTGAACGCTTGCCGCAGAAAAATTGTTGTACAGCTCTACGAGCCCTGCTCCTCCTATCAGCTCTATAACCATCATGAATTTGCTGTTTAGTTTAAAACGCTTTGAAAAATAGTCCTTTAGGGTGGGCTTATGGATGTACTTGAGCTTATAAGCCTCAATATAGCTGTCCAGCTCTTTTACCGCATCAATCTTTGTAAACCAGCCATATTCTTCTCTGGCAATATCTTTTCCATAGATTTTTTTATTTGTTATCTTGGCATTTTTGTAGGAAATATCGCCATCAGGATAATAATCCAAAAGAATGTCCCTGGCTCTTCCATAGGTGGTCCTGGCACCACTCTTTAGATAGATGTTCTCAACCCCGGGCTTTGAGGTCTCTATATCCCAACTGTCAAAGAGGCGCTGCAAAAAAACTGCCAGATCATCTATATCGATGAAATCTGCCACCTCGTCCTCTGCAGCGTCTAGTATTACCTTTTCTTTTCTCTCAAGCTGGGAAAAAATCCTGCACCAATAGTCGTCCTTGTAGGTACCGCTTATCAGATTTGCGGAATTGATGATCTTAAATTCAATAGAATAATTGCTGGCATAATAGCTGCAAATATCCTCGGCCGACTTATAAATGATGGATGCACTGTTATCCACATCCAATAGACTTTCATCAGATGTCACATAGACAAACTGTCTGATCTGGGTCCTATGACTCATGGTAAGAACACGGCGAAGCTCGTCCAGCTCCCCTGCATCCTTATGTTTTTTGGTCAGATACCTGGAAAAATACACAACTCTCTCAAACCCATAAGTCATGAAAAGTCTTTGAAACCTTTCACTCATTATAGGCTGACAAAACCACTTTATACGACCTTCCTTGTCTTCTTCGTGATCAGCATCGCATACCACGATGTTGTCTTCAGGGAACGCCCGGTTAAGCGCTTCAACAGTCCAGTAACCGGTGTTGCCTGCTACTAGTACGTCCATTTAAGCCCCTCATCTTAAATAAACATAGGCAAAATCCTTAGTTTTCGGTTATCTGATTTACTTTATCTGCGTATTTTATCTTAAATATCCTGAAAAGAGATTCATCAATCCTTTCCACAGATATCTCGCCGCTCTCTATTGCACTTAAAACACCCTGATAGGCACTTTCAAAATCCTCAGGCATATAGATCATGTCTGCTCCGGCCTTTATGGCAGCTACAGCAGCCTGATCCGAAGTGTACTTCTCGGTGATCGCACCTTCATATAAAGGCCCTGTTATCACAACGCCGTCAAATCCTATGACTCCTCTAAGCTCTTCCTGAATCATCTTCTGTGATAAAGAGACCGGAGTATCATCTCCTGTCACCTGGGGAAGTGAGACGTTACTTAGCATCACAGCCCCTGCTCCGCCATTTGTAATGGTGTTCTTGTATACTTCATAGGCTCCAACAGAAAGGCTCTCAACAGAAGCATCATCACTGACACCTTTAGTAGATGTATCGGCAGAAATTGGAAAATCATGAAGGCATGCTGTAATTCCAGACTCTTCAAGACCTCTTGCCATAGCACACGTTATATCCTTTACTACATCTGCATCTGTTCCATAAAGTCCGCTCTCTGTATAATTTAAGTCCGGAGCGATGTCAAAATTGAAGCCATACTTAAACATAGCATTTGCTATGTTTGCACCCACGGTATATGCTGCATCCGAGCTATTAATATCAACTCTTTCTATTCCACCGAGGGTTGCTGTTATAGCAGAGCTGTCAGTTGCTTCCTCCATAGCTGCTATGAATACCGGATACTTGCACATGGAAACCGTTGCTTTAAGCATCTCCTGCGTCTGATCCTGAGATTTAAGATTCTTGGCAGAATAAAGAAGTCCACCCACCGAATATTTGGAAAGAGCCTCCTGAGTACTGCTCCCTGCCTTAACTACGGTTGCTACTCCTGTAAGCTGCTCCGGGGTAACAAAAAACAAACCTGCAACCTTATCCTCTATACTCATCTCAGTAAGTATGCCACCCACCACTTCGCTCATGACATCACTTTCAGTCATCTCAAGCTCTTCCGGCGAAGGCTCCGATGGAGTCTCAATAACTTTGTTTTCTTCTGCTCCGCTCTCCTCCTGTGCTATCTCTTCCTGCACATTTTCAGAGCCAAACTGCGAAAAGGTCTTCCGCAAAAAATGTATTCCGACAGCTACTCCTGCTACCAGAGCAACCAGTATAACTCCAAATGTAATATATGCTAAAAGCTGGTTCCTTTTTCTCCTGTTGCGACGAGCCAGCCTCTTTTCATCAAAATCCTGCTCTTCTAATCTTCCCATAATATCCCCAAAAACAAAAAATTTTCATACTGATACCATCATATTATTAATAATATCATATATGCAAAAAAAATCGAGGGCAGAAGCTTCATCTATAAAACCTGCTTCTGCCCTATACCGAGTACTTACTATCTAATTCAAATATTTCGTCCAATGGACTTTTCCTCCAAATTCTCAGCCCCTTCTTTCCATTAACCTTTGCATTCATATGCTGTGGGTGCAAGATTTTTATATTGCAGTTACCACTCTACATGTACTAGATGGCTGTTACTTCATTTCTTTCTAACAAAACTTCTAACTTTTAAAAATCTCACTTATTTGTCTGGCGGAGTGTACCATCCTTTCCTTGAATATTTTAATTAACTATCCCTTTGGAGTATACCTACCTTTCTTTCTCCGTTGATCTGTTTACCATCCGGAGAAGTATTTCGTTTCTTAAGATGATTTTATTATATACACGCCTTTTTATATTGTCAATACATTTTTGCATTTTTCTTTTATTATTTTGATTATTATGCCATAATTGTAAATTATTCTGCCAATTATTATAATTGTATATTCATTATACACAATTAGTTCGATTTGTGTTTGTGGATTTGCAATTCCCCATAACTTGGTCATTTATCCCCCTGCAAATTTATAAACATTTTAGATTTGTGGATTATTTATAAACTCAAATTGACTGTCTATAATCGTTTTTTCGATTATACACACGAGCATTCCCCGCTTTGTGCTCCATGTTCTTACGTCCCGCCAATAAACTAGCATCCATTCGCATACTGGTCTTGTACTACAAAAAACGGTCCAGATCTTTAGCAATCCGGACCGCATCTGTTCTTATATGAATTTATTTAAGAGGATACTTTGCAGTAAGCTCAGCGATTATTGCTCTTGCTTCTTCGTTCTTTTCGCCCTTGCTCTTTATTACAATAGCGATAGCCTCAGCAATCTTATCCATATCCTGCTCGTTCATGCCACGGGTTGTGACAGCAGGTGTTCCAAGTCTGATACCACTTGTTACAAACGGTGACTGCTGCTCGTTAGGAATTGTGTTCTTGTTGGCTGTGATGTGTGCATCATCGAGCCATGCCTCAACCTCTTTTCCAGTAAGACCAAAGTTTGTAAGGTCGATAAGCATAAGGTGATTGTCTGTTCCACCGGATACGATCTGGATACCTCTGCTCATAAGGCCTTCGCAAAGAGCCTTGGCATTCTTTACAACATTCTGTCCGTAGGTAACAAATTCAGGAGAAAGAGCTTCCTTAAAGCAGACTGCCTTAGCTGCTACAACGTGCTCCAAAGGACCACCCTGGATTCCCGGAAAAACAGCCTTGTTGAACTTGTATTTATCCTGAGCTTCCTGATTCCAGAGGATAAGGCCTCCTCTTGGTCCGCGAAGGGTCTTATGTGTTGTCGTAGTAACAACGTCAGCATAAGGGAATGGGCTTGGATGAACTCCGGCAGCCACAAGTCCTGCAATGTGAGCCATATCTACCATAAGAACTGCTCCGCAGGCATCAGCAGCTTCTCTGAACTTCTTAAAATCAATTGTTCTGCAATAAGCAGAAGCTCCTGCAATAATAAGCTTTGGCTTATGTTCTACTGCAAGTCTGTACATTTCCTCATAGTCGAGAACGCCGTTCTCATCTACTCCATAAGGAATAACGTTGTAATAAGTTCCTGAAATATTAGCGCTGCTGCCGTGGGTAAGATGTCCGCCCTGGCTAAGGTTCATGCCCATGATAGTGTCGCCCGGCTTAAGTAGAGCAAACTGAACAGCCAGATTTGCCTGAGCACCGGAGTGGGGCTGAACGTTTGCATAGTCGCAATGGAACAGCTCTTTTGCTCTTTCAATGGCTAGTCTTTCTACTTCATCAACAACAAAGCAGCCGCCGTAATATCTTTTTCCAGGGAGTCCTTCCGCATATTTGTTGGTAAGAGGACTTCCCATAGCAGCCATAACAGCTTTACTGGTCCAGTTCTCAGATGCAATGAGCTCAATGTGGTCATTCTGACGATCAACCTCTTTCTCGATAAGAGAGGCAATTTCGGGATCAACGCTTCTTAATTCTTCCAATGAATACATTTCAAGACTCCTCCTAAGATCAAAACTTTTTCGCAATTTAATGTGTTAAAGCAACATCTTGCATATCGTATCACACTCTTGAGAAAAATGCTATAATTAATGCATTAATTTATTTTTTAACAGAAAGGATATCTGTACCAATGTTTTACTGCATTGTCAACCCTTCTGCCAGATCCGGAGAGGGTAAAAATATCTGGAAAGACTTAGAAAGCAGATTCAAGGAAAGAGGACTTGACTACAAGGCCGTATTTACAAAAGGCCCCGGTCACGCCACAAAGCTCTCCCAATCACTTACCACAGATGAGAAATACTCCTCTGAGCTCCCGATAAAAATTGTTGTTCTTGGCGGCGATGGGACCTTAAACGAAGTCATGAACGGAATCTCCGACTTTAATAAAGTCCTTGTGGGATATGTTCCAATCGGTTCTTCCAATGATTTTGCAAGGGACCTGTCCTATCCCAAGAAAATGGATGAACTTTTAGATACCATCGTAAAAGGAGAAAAGGTCAGATCTTTAGACCTTGGCAAACTTTCCTTCCTTTCAATGACAAAGCCAATGTCAAGACTCCATGATGAGACCATCTCAAATACCAGAATATTTGATGTAAGCTCCGGAATTGGATTTGACGCAGCAGTCTGCGAGGAGGCCCTCTCCTCAGGAACCAAAAATTTCCTGAACAGAATAGGCCTTGGAAAGCTAACCTACGGCTCTATTGCCATAAGACAGCTCCTTGGAGCAGAAAAGGTTCCCTGTGATATCATCCTTGATAATGGTGAAACAATACACTTAAAGCGCTTTATATTTATCGCTGCAATGGTCCACCACTATGAGGGAGGCGGATTCAATTTCGCTCCCAAGGCTGATCTGACGGATGGAAAATTCGATCTTGTTTATGCAGGTGATATGCCGGTGGCAAGAATGATCATTACACTTCCTCTGTCCTTTATAGGACATTTCTACTGGGTAAAAGGTATTGGCCACCATGTAGTTCAAAAGGTTACGATAAAGACCGAGAAACCCATGTGGGTCCATACCGACGGAGAAGTATCCGTTAAATCCGACCATATCACCTTCGAATGTATGAAGGAAAAACTTCATATGATGAACTAAATATCTGAAAACGCACAAAAGAAAACAGACAAATGTCCATTTCATAAGAGACATTTGTCTGTTATTTTTACATTGTTCGTACTGCCACTCTCTCTTCCTGCCTGGAGCAGAAGTTTTCCAAAAGTGAAGTATGATAAAAGAGCAGATAAAATATTATTGCCATGATAAATGCTGTAATCACGTCATACACGGAATGCTGCTTTATAAACAACGTTGAAATAATAATAAGTGAGCCTATCACATCCATTATTATCATTCCCTTTTTGTCAAAGCGCTTGCTGTGGTGTACTGCCACCATAGTTCCCAAAGAATTATATACATGAATACTCGGCCAGAGATTTGACGGAGTATCATTCCTGTATATAACCTGTACCAGATGTGTAAAAATGTTATCCCTTGGCATTACTGAAGGTCTCAGCTGATGCATATTGGGGAAGAGCGTTGAAACTACAAGGAATATTGTCATTCCCGATGCCAGGAAAAAGAAATTCTTGTAATAATCTTCCACATCAAAGGAAAACATAAAGAACAAAAGTGCCAGCGATACATACAAAAACCACATGTAATATGGAATTACGAAGACCTCCACAAAAGGAATATAATCATCGATAAAGGTATGTATCACTGCGTAGTGTGCAAACTTGTGACGTTCAAGATAAATAAACCAATACATATATATTGGAGCATAGATAAGAATTGGAACAGAAAGCTTTAAAAGATCCATAAGGGTCTCTTTGTTCAGCGTCCTGCCGGTCCACCTTTCGTATAAAGTTTTCATAATACTCTCCTCATTGCTGCCCAGGCAGCGCTATACTTTTTTCTCCACTCCTCTAAAATCAGTTAAAGTGGAAAATTTTCTGAAGAAGCTTATAACCGGCCAGCGTAATCTTTCTGCCACCCTTACCCGGAAGATAGATATAAGTTCCTTCGATACTGTATCTTATCTTAACGTATAAAAGATAGTTCTTTTCTTTAATATAGTCAAGCAGTTCCTTTCTCTTTTCGAGATTCTCAGGAGTATCCTCAGTTATAAGCAGAATAGATGAGATAGCTGTGATGATCTCCAGATAGTTGAACATATATTTATGTCTTTCTCTCTGGGAACGAATCATTCCATAGTTCTCAACATAATAGTCAACCATGAGCTTATTTACCCTGAGCTGCTGATCAATTCGTGAAAGCATGATCTTCTGATTGACTGACTGATCTTCCCTTCCGATGTAGTAATAATAGAAATTAACATCAAGATAATACATGTTTTTAACAAAAGGAAGCGGATTAAAAACATAGATGTTATCTACATAAAATGTATGCTCAGGAAGCTTAAGTCCACACTGCTTAAGAAGCTTGGTCCTGAAAATAACCGAGTGCATAAGCAGATAATGTCCCTTAGGGGTTCTCTTTACATCCTTCCAGGTAAAGAGCTGCTCAATCGGGAACATGGTATTGTAACGCATTACCTTATGTCTCTTCTCCCCAACCTTGTTATAAACAAAATTGCTGATGAGAAGGTCAAGAGGTTTATCACCTCCCGCAAGCTCTGAAAGGGTTGATAATATTTTTCTGTAAGCAATTTCTTTTACCCAGTCATCCGAATCAACAACTTTAAAGAAAAGACCTGTGGCATTTTCTATTCCGGCATTTACAGCTGAACCATGTCCGCCGTTTGGTTTATGGATAGCTTTTACAATTGTAGGATACTTTTCAGCATACTGATCTGCAATCTCTGCTGTCCTATCCTTTGATCCATCGTCTACTATCAGAATCTCAACATCCTCTCCTCCCACCAAAAGGGATTCGATACACTTCTCCATATAAGCTTCTGAATTGTAGCACGGTATTGCAATTGAAAGTAACTTCATTACGTTTATTAACTCCTTAATCTACTGCTCTCAAATTTTTCCATGGTTGTAAGGCAGGTACGAAGATCATTAAACCTGTCATAAACATCTCCTTCATTTACAACCACTCCCAGCGACATAGCCATTATATCAATCATATCGTTTGTTATTATAGGACGAAGCTTGGACAGAATATCATTTTTATCCACCGCAAGATCAGCGTCCATGAACTCGATCACAAGAGGGTTAAGATTAAGTTCCTGAGCTTCCTCACTGACACTTTTTTCCATAATCTCGGATGGCTGGTAAGGGGCATTTCTGAACTTCTCCCTCTCCTCCTCTAAGGTGCCGTGGGAATGTTCCTCCTTAAGCTGAGTCCTAATGCTCTCAAAATGAGACTGCTCCGGCGCCTCTGCCATTGTGACAACTGTCTCTCTTCTGGCACTTGAAGTAGCAGGTGTATTATCTGATTCCGAAGTTACACGTTCAAAGCGGTATTCCTGTGCAACATTTGGATATTTTGCCCTGTCCACCTTGGACATGAACATGTCGAGAGGCCTTACATATACTTTATAATCACCATAAAGCGCCTGGTAAACCACCATCTCTTCTCTTGTCTCAGAATGAATGGCAATAGTAACTATCTGGTATAAATTCCCCTTAAAGTGCCTGTATAATTCCTGTGGTCTTGGTCTGTCAGGTCTGTCCACTACAAATCCTCCATATACAATATATTGGTACAATACATAGTCCCTAACTTTATATAGTATACGCTAAGAAAAACATATTTTCAACGATTCCGAACCTGCAGCAATCGAATGAGTGTTACTGTTGTTACTGTTCAGACAGAAATGCGCACTGTGCTGCGCATTTCGTGAGAAAGTGATTCAGGAGTGAGCGCATTCCTTCGACGAAGGCGAATTGGAATGAATGCGCTCCAGTAACGTTACGTATTTTAGCCAGCATTTTTGGCATTTTTCTTCAGAGATGCGCATTTGATTATCACCATCTCAACGCTTATCACATAGTCTAGTTTTCCGGTCTTTACCGCCTCATCATTGGCAGCACACATTTCCAGGGCATCCCTTAGCTGCTGAAAGCTGTAGTCTCTTCCCCAGCCTATATATTTCCCTACCAGAAAGGGCGCCAGCTTTAAAGCACTGGCAATGCTTCCGTTATCCCTGCGGTTATCACTCATCTCTTTTGCCTGAAGCATCAGGTTAAACTGCCTTGTTATCAGCGCAAGGATCTTGGCCGGTGGCTCTTTTAGCGCCAAAAGGTCATAATAAAGATCGATTGCCCGCTTCTGATTCTGGGAAGCAATAGCATCAGTCATCGCAAAAATGCGGTTCGTAAGCCAGTTAGCGCAGACCGCTTCGATGTCAGCCTCTGTTATCTGTGGTCTGTCCAGACAATAGCAGATGAGTTTTTCCAACTCTGTACTGATATTTGACATATCCGTACCGACTCTCTCAAGCATAAAGGCCACTGCTCTAGGAGAAATACTCTTGCCCTCATTTCTTACCTTGCTCATGATCCAGGTGCTTAAAGTATTCTCATCCTGCTCTTCACAGCACATTTCAAAGCCGGTCTTTGCAAGGGCCTTATATATATCCTTCCTCTTATCCACTTCTTTTTCCGCAAAGATAAAAAATGTAGTCTCTGAGGGAGCCTTGATATATTCTGCCAGTTCAGGACAGCCATTCTTGAAGAAGCCACTGTTCTCTACAAGAATAACTCTCTTATCCGATAAAAACGGCATGGTCTCCGCCATATCTATTATTTCTCCGGGATTAAGTCCATCACCCTCATACCTGTTGAAGTTCATGGAATTAGTATCTCCTGCCAGTGCCTTTATGAGCTTATCCCTGTTCTGATATCTAAGATAGGCTTCTTCTCCATATATGAGATAGCATTGTCTGAAAGTCCCGTTTTTTATATCCTCATTAAGTTGTCTTTGTTTAACCGGAAAATCCGTTGTCTTTGCAGCCATTTTCACTCCAAAATCTAATTAAAACACTTCTTATATGCTACCATAATTGGAAGCCATTTTCATCACAAGAAACTCTTTATCTTCATTCTTTTTCCTGTAATTTCAAGGCAGACAGCACCTGATATGTCAGTTCTGTAGACAGTGGTTCCTATGCTTTCCAGACGTCTTAATGTATCCTCATGGGGATGTCCGTACCTGTTTTCCCTTCCGCAGCTTATAAAAGCAATTTTAGGATTTAAAAGACTTAGGAATTCCTCGTCTGTTGTATACATAGAACCATGATGGGCCACCTTCAGCATTGTAAGATTATTAAACATATCCGGGTCAGCCTTTATATCTTTCAGGATATGCTGTTGCCCTTCCTTCTCCACATCCCCTGTAAAAAGAGCTGAAAAGCCCCCGTGCTTCATGTATAGAACCGTGGAATATGCATTTGCCCCCTCAGTAGTCATGGCTTTCTCAGGATTTATGCAGATAAACTCAGTGCGGTTTACCTTAAGATGCTGGCCGCAGCTTATATAGCTCACCGGCACCTTTAAGTCTTTTGCCCTGTCTTCAAGTTTTCTGTAATTATCTCCTCTTGAAGAATCTGATACGTTTGGAAGAACAAGATTTTTTATCCTTACTCCTCCCTTTTCCATATCATCTAATATCTCAAAAACTCCGGAAACATGGTCCTGATCCTCGTGGGTAATAATAACAGCATCAATTTCTCCAACACCCTGATATTTTAAATATGGTATTATAGAATACTTTCCCACGTTCTTTTTCCCGGTACTCCCACCGTCAATAAGAATGCTTTCCTGCCCGGACTGAATCAGAATACCATCCCCCTGGTCCACATCAATCATTGTGATTCTTAGTTCCGGTCTGATGTTTATGATCAGAAGAAAAAAAGCTATTCCAAGGAAAGCGTACCGTATAACATCTGCAATTCTATATATACCCTCTCTATTTGTTTTCTCTTTTCCATGAATTCTGTTTTTGTTCTTTGCTTCGGTCTTTTTGTCCATCAGGATTTCTCTCGAAAATACAAAAAAGCACAACGCTGACATATATATCCAGATCTTCAAGCCATCTCCATGGCCCATGAACCAGATTTTACCGGGAATTTTCCAGGTGACGTTGCATAATGCTTCAATCACCTTCAGGATAAAATGGATAAATACCCCCGGAATAGTTCCAAGAAGGGGCCAGATTCCCCCTGCCAGCATACAAATGATCCCGGCTATCATAAGGGGAGCCATGAGAGGCAGGACCAAAAGATTAAGCACTACAGAATAGATTGGATAGGTATAGTAAAAACACATATATACCGGCAGGGTTACAAGAAATATTGAGGCGCTAACTAAAAGACCGGATAGCACCTTTTTTAAGAATATCAAAAGGCGGGGTTCCTCAGGATCATCAGCAAATTTCATTTTTTCATCTTTATAAATCCTTGTCATCGGTTCAAGGGCCGCTCTTACCAGACTAATTCCTATTATTGCCCCGAAGGAAAACAGAAATCCACTGTTGTAAAGAAGAATCGGCTGATCCACCAGAAGCATCAAGAACGCTACCGCCAGTGCTGATAACATATCATACGTTCTTTTTACCATTGGAGCCAGCATCCGCATTGAGAACATTGCTATTGCCCTGAAGGCTGAGCTGCTCATTCCGCACATCTGTCCATACAGACACATAAAGATCATTGCCATTACAGATGCGGGGATAACCTTTATCTTAAGTCGCCTTAGCAGCTCATATAATCCCATTCCAAGGAGAGATATGTGAAGGCCGCTCACCGCCAATATATGAATTATTCCATTATTCTTATAAAGGTCCTTGCTCTCCTCATTCATAAAGGCCTTATCTCCAAGAAGTATTGCCTTCATAATGGAGGAATCCTCGGTGCTAAGACACTTATCCAGTACGCTTTCCAGGTAGTACCTTACTCTGTATATGGCCTCCCGTATATAATTTACTTTTCCGTTCCCAGCGACTATCCTGGCATTCTTTATTCCGTATGCAGTTTTTAATGTTGCGTAATAAAGGCGAGAGTCAAATTCACCCGGATTCCGAGCGCAGTTAAAAAGCTTTACATTTCCCCGGATCATAACAGATTCACCGATGCAGGGTTCTCTGTAATCCTCCGTGTCCATGTAAAGTGCGATATACTTATTTTTTCCGATAGATGCATCAACTGGGGTAATATAGACGACGGGAGTTATCTCACCAAGAAAATCAACCTTGAATTCCTTTTTGGTCACTTGTCCTGTGACAGAAATAAAGCTCCCATCAAAACTATCAGGGTAATCCATCAGATAGTCAGACAAAAAAAGTTCCAGATAGATATAGACAATCGCCGTTATTACAATCGAAAAGACGAATAACGGTCGTTTCATTTTATTCTCCGATCAAAAATCATTATTTTCTTTTTATTCTACGATATCCAGATTTCTCTCATAAGGACCGGATATCTTCAGATCCATAAACTGAAATGCGGTATCTCCGTTTACAGAGAAGACCACCTTATTGATATTGGGAAGTTCAGTTACGGTGTTGACAATTGAATAGATTGCAACCTCTGCTGAAACAGGATTAGGCTGAAGCAAAAATCCCGTATCCAGGTCAAGATAACAAACGCCATCTTTTACATTGATACTTTTTACCTTTGCGTCCTTTGAAAGAGTGGGATGCGCAAGATTGCTGTTAGGTCCGCTTATAACCTGCTCTACGGCAAGCTTTTCCATGGAAATATTACTGTTATAGACAACAGACCTGTAAACAGGCATCAGTTTGGTTCCTTCCTCATTAGCAAAATAGAGCCTGAGTTCCACCTTCTCATAGGTGTTTATCTCATTACCCACATTGTAAATGAAAGTATCCGCAGACATATTTCCTATAACATTGCCGTAATGGTCTGTAATAGGTGCTCCCTCAACCTGGAAATTTACATATTCAACATCATCGAGCTGAGTAAAGGTTCTTACTATTGCTGCTCTGTCAAGAATCTCAATGGTTCTGCCAAGCTGCATGTAATTTGAAGCAAAATTAAGTGTCAGAAGCCTGTTATTTAATGAATAGCCGATAAGATTGATATCTCCCGAAATAGGAGCTTCATACTCGAGCCTGTCCGGCATCTGCTTTAACACTTCAATAAGCTCATCGATTGCTGCCTCTGTATTTTCCCTGTCAGCAATAAGTTCATAGGGTTTTGATACTATTCCCGTTTCACTTTTATTTACAAAATACACATTTATTGTGTTCTCGGTAATGACTTCCTTCTTCCCGCAGGAGACAAGAGAAAAGCAAAAGAGCATCACAACTAAAAGAGGCAGTATTCTAATCCAGCCCCTTTCGACAATATTTGTGAAGTTTCTTTCATTTCTCTTTGCAGTTTTCATTGTTTAACCCCAACGCAGAATAAAGGAAGCTTAACACTAAAGGTTGTTCCCTCTCCCAAAGTACTCTTAACATCAATGGATCCGCGGTGCATAAGTACAGCATTCCTCGCAATAGCAAGTCCAAGACCAGTTCCGCCGATTTCCCTGGATCTGGATTTATCCACACGATAAAATCTCTCGTAAATATGGTCCAGAGCATCCTCCGGAATACCCATACCGGTGTCTATGACTTTCATATAGAAGTACTGATGATCCGCATCCAGCTCCACCTTAACAGATCCGTTATCTTTGTTGTACTTTATGGCATTTTCCACAAGGTTCATAATAACAAGCGAAATCTTAACCTCGTCAATCTCAGCTGTAATGGCGCGCTTACTCTCCAATGTAAGGTCAATATTATGCTTCTTGGCAATAGGCCTCATTCTCTTTAGAACACTCTCCGTAAGTGCAACCACATCAACAGAGGTTATCGAAAGCCCTGCAGAGGTCTTGTCCATCTTAACAAGAGCAAGAAGGTCATTTATTATCTTGTCCTCCCTGTCAACCTCATGACTTATATCTGTCATAAACTCCTTGTACACCTCATTTGGTACATCCTCCTGGGTCAAAAGAGAATCTGCCAGTATTTTCATGGAAGTGATGGGAGTTTTTAGCTCATGGGACACGTTTGAAACAAACTCCTGTCTGGAGTCATCAAGAACCTTCATCCTGCGAAGAAGTGCGTTAAATGCCCTGATAATAGCATCTGTTTCCAGATAGTTAGGGCCTACAATAGGCTGATCTGTATAGCCTTCCTTTATATCATTGATAGCAGCCGTAATCCTGTCGAAGGGCTTAAGAAGTGCATAAGAGACCATGGCAGCAAACAAAATGATGACAAGTGCTATGAGCACCTCGATCGTTGCTGCTCTGTTGGAAAGGATCTCCATAGTAGTCTCTATGGTATCTGTCGATACACTTGTAAGAAGCACTCCCCTTACAACCTCATTGGGATTTCCATACTCTGATACATCCTGCTCCTCAATAACTTCCGTTTCAATGATAGGGGTAAGCAGTTCAATGTAACCATTGCTCTGGTCATACTTTGACACTGTTCCCTTGCTGCCTGTCTTTAAGCAGTTGACTACCTCCTCAGAAATAATAGTCTTACCCTGACTAATATTGTAGGTATCCTTAACTACTTTCAGGTCATCATTAATAACCATCACTCTTCCGTCATAGAGATTTGCAAGCATATCAAGCTCAGCGTTTATGACGTCAGAGGATGGGCTCTGAAGATAATTATAAAAGATCAGGTGATTTGCCAGAATTCTGAGCTGTGTCTGAACTTCTGTAGTCCTGACACTTACAGCTCGGTCCTCATAGCTATCAAGAATAATAAGATGCATGCAAAGGCACGAAATAAGGCCTGTCACAGCAACTATTATAAAGAACCTGGCTTTTAGACTCTTGAATATATCCTTTACTTTTAGACTATTGTAAATGTTATTCATGTTTTAGCCGTACTTATGCCTGGAAGTAATATCCACTTCCCCACTTTGTCCGCACATATCTTGGATCGCTTGGCTTAGACTCAAGCTTCTCACGAAGTCTCCTGATGTGGACATCAACAGTTCTAGCATCTCCCGGGTAATCATCTCCCCAGATAGCGGTAAGAAGTTCATCTCTTGAGTAAACCTTACCTGGGTTGCTGGCAAGAAGCTCCAATAATTCATATTCGCGGCTGGTAACATTGATTTCCTTGTTGCCAACAAATACTCTTCTGTACTGCTCATTGAGCTTAAGATCGCCATAAGTAATGACACCTGAACTCTCGGACACCTTACCTGCTCTTCTCATGATAGCCTTAATCCTTGCCTTTACCTCAAGAATATTAAAGGGCTTGGTAATATAGTCATCAGCGCCATACTCAAGACCTAAAATCTTATCCATATCATCGCCCTTTGCAGTAAGCATGATAATAGGAACAGATGAAAATTCTCGAATCTGCTGACATACTTCAAATCCACTAAGCACAGGAAGCATAATATCCAAAAGAATAATGTCATATTCATTGGCCTTAGCCATATCCAGAGCTTCCTGTCCGTCATAAGCACAGTCAACCTGAATATCGTCCTGTTCAAGACTAAATTTGATTCCTTTTACAATTGTCTTCTCATCATCGACAACCAGAGCTTTCTTACCCATTTTTCCACCATTCCTAAACAGTTATTGAATCTTTGATCTTGTCAAAAAGCTTTTCCTTGATGCCACTTATCTTCATGATATCTTCTATACAGGAAAATCTGCCATTTTCATCCCGATACCTGACTATCCTGCCCGCTATTCCCTCACCGATTCCTGGAAGCGACTTAAGTTCTTCAGAAGAAGCCGTATTGATATTTACAAGGCCCTTCCCATCTGATGCAGCACTGTCAAAACCGTACAAAGACTTAGAAATAATGTCGTCTCCACCTGTATTGACCGGTTCTGCACTTTGACCGCTTTGAGCTTTAGCAATCTCCTCTTTAGACGGAATCACAAGCTTCACACCATCCTCAAGAACTGCCGCCAGATTAACATAGGTCTCATCGGCCTCACTTAAAAGTCCTCCGGCTTTAGTAACAGCATCAATAACTCTGCTGCCCTCTTCAAGTTCATACACGCCGGGACTATTCACGGCTCCGCAGACATATACGCAAATCTTAGGCACAACCTTAACTTCATTTTCCTTTGGAACTGAAGCTTCTTCATTAGACGACAAAAAGGCTGCATTTTCCTGCACTTCCAGAGCATCTTCCGTAAGGATAAGCTCTGATCCTGCACAGGTGCACCCACTTAGCAACATCATAAATGCAATAAGTATTATTATTTTTTTTCGCATGTTTCCTCCAAAATATCAGAGGACCCCGCCATGCATTTTTTATTTTAGTAAAGAAAAAAATAATACGCAAGTCAAATAATAAGATTTTATTCTTCTGTCAGCCCGGCGATAATAGCCTCATCGTCAGGATCAGGTATTACCTCCTCTGTATAAGTCTGTCCGGTAACCTGAGTCATAATGCTCTCAGACACCTCTTTTAGCGTAGAATTGGCATCTGCTCCGTTCCAGATCTTGGTAAATGCAATCTCCAGCTGCATCCACAGATTACTGGTCTCAATGGTCTTGGGCATTGAAATCGAAGAACTGTAAGCATCAATAAAATTATCAATATCGCTGTTGTTGTATTTTATGCCATAGTGCGCGGCAATCTTGCCACTGTTCTGGTAAAGATCTGTAGAATTGTCATTGCAGATATATCTTGCAACTGCCCCGGCCTGGGTCGGATGCTCTGAATAGCCATTTACCACTATGCAGTCAGTCACAGACATTGTCCTTGTGTCAAACTCACTGGTAAGATCCGGCATATCAGCAACAGCAAATTCATATTCGAGTTCGCCACTTGCCTGTGCATCTTTAATCCTTCCAAGAATATCAGTCGTAGCAACGGTAAAAACAATCTTTCCTGACAAAAAGTCATCGATAATGCTGTCATAGCTTGTGGCATCAGCCTCAATAGCAAAGAACTGATTAAGCTGCTGATATATCTTCATGCAGCTGATAGTGTCTGAATTATATATATCGATAAGATTTACATTATCTCCGGCTCTTCCGCCAACATTCATGTAATTTCCTACGAAGAAATAATTGTAAAAGATATCGGTAACATCCCATTTAAATACTGCCTCAACCTGGTCAGGAGCATTGTAGCTCTGAGCAAATTTTAAAATGTCAGAAATAGTAGCAGGGAGGCTTTCTTCCACCATACTATCAACCATCTCTGGTGTTATTTCAGCCCCCTCGGAGTTTTCTTCTGCCACTCCTTCACTGGCATCAGCTTCCTCCTGTGCCTGTTCTCCGTCTGCAAGATCGAACTCTGCCTGCATTTTCTCTTTTGCCATATCCTCAAGATAGGTCTTGTTGTATACAAGAGAGCTGGTCTCAAAATACATGGGATATGCTATATAACGTCCATTATAAGTAACTGCATTGATAGCTGCTGATGGGAACATCTCCTCAGAAAAATATTCTTCTCCGCTTGAGACTTCCATAGCAAGTCCAGCCAAATAAGCCTTTTCCAAGGAATCATTCGTTATTATAAAAAGATCAGGATAATTGTCTTCAGTTAGAGAAGCCTTGTTGATAGCTTCAAGATATTCCAGACCGGAAACCAAAACGGGTTCAACTCTGACACTCGGATTCACATTGGAGTACGCCACTGCCTTACTCTGCAGATATGAAGTCAGGGAATCATCAGTATACCATAATCTTACAGTTGTTTTGGTTCTTGGGAAAAAAGACTTAGTTTCGAAAATGCTCTGACCCTGACGGGCATAGATAAAGGTACCCGCCACGGTACAGGCAATAAGTATTATAGAAAATATTCGAACTCTTAATTTCATACAGACCTCAGACATGAATCCAGAATGTCTATCATGTCATCAACATTCTCCTTGGTAATCACGAGAGGTGGAACAAATCTGATTATTGAAGCTCCTGCATTTATCAGAATAAGCCCCTTTGAAAGAGCCATATTTATGATATCCGCCACAGGTCTGTCAAACACAAGGCCCTGCATAAGTCCGGCGCCACGCCTTGCCACGATAAAATCATAGCGATCCTTAAGCTCATCAAGGCGTTTCTCAAGATAAGGAGCCACCTCATTCACATTCTCTATTATATTGTCCTCCTTAAATAAATCAAGGACTTTATTGATAGCAGCGCAGGCAAAAGGATTGCCGCCATAGGTGGTTCCATGATCTCCGGCAACCAGAGAGTTTGAGCCAACCTTTTCATTAAGCAGAAAGGCTCCGACAGGCACACCACAGCCAAGGGCCTTGGCGCAGGTCATAATGTCAGGCTTAATACCATATTTCTGCCAAGCAAACATATATCCTGTTCTTCCCATTCCACACTGTATTTCATCCAGAATAAGAAGAATATCCTTCTCGTCACAAAGCTTTCTTACCTTTGTAAGGAATTCCTCAGTAGCGGGGAAGATTCCACCCTCTCCCTGAACAGTCTCCATTATTATTGCGCAGGTCTTGTCATTTACGCAGGCAAGAACAGAATCAAAGTCATTAAGATCAGCAAACTTTATATTACCGATCATAGGCTCAAAAGCTTCCCTGTAATGCGGATTTCCAGTCACAGATAAAGCACCGAAAGTCCTTCCATGGAAGGAGTGATTCATGGCAATTATCTCATGATCATTTTTTCCATTCTTAAGGAATGCGTATTTCCTGGCAGCCTTAATAGCACCTTCAACAGCCTCTGCTCCGCTGTTGGTAAAAAAGACTCTGTCCATACCGGACACTTCTTTGATCTTTTTGGCAGCCTCAATTGCCGGAACATTGTAATAGTAATTAGATGTATGCATTAGCTTGTCAATCTGAGCTTTAAGTGCATCATCGTAATCCTTATAATGATAGCCCAGGGCAAAAACCGCAATGCCGGATACAAAATCCAGGTATTTCTTTCCGTCCAGATCATAGAGATATACTCCCTCTCCTTTATCAAGAACGATCTGATATCTGTTATAGGTATGAAGTAAGACCTTCTCAGCCTCATCTATATATTTCTGCATCTGTTCACTCATTACAATATCTCCTGTTATTCTATAATTTCATATCTGCGGCAGCTCTTTTTCCCTGATATCGACGTTTTCCCGCTTAATCATCAGATCAGGCTTCTGCAAGCAGATCGTCGTTGTCAGGCATGAACATGGTTCCAACACCCTTGTTTGTAAATATCTCCAGTAAAAGACAATGTGGAATCCTTCCATCAAGAATATGCACTCTCTTTACGCCCTCTCTTATGGCATCTGTGCAGTTATTAAGCTTTGGAAGCATACCACCGCCGATATTGCCACCGTTTATAAGAGCATCCGCCTCTGAACAGGTAAGTCTTGATATAAATGTGGATGGATCCTTTATATCCTTATATACACCTTCAATATCAGTAAGGAACGCCAGCTTATCAGCGCCTACTGCCTTCGCAATTGCACAGGCTGCATCATCCGCATTGATATTGTAGGTGTCAAAATTATCATCAAAGCCCACCGGTGCAACAATAGGAAGATAATCATTATCCATCATATCAAAGAGAACTTTAGGATCGACCTTATCAACCTCTCCTACAAAGCCTATATCCTTTCCATCAGAATATTTCTTTGTTACATGGAGAAGTCCTGAATCCTTTCCGCTAATACCAACAGCCTTAACTCCAAGCTCCTGAACCATTGTAACCAGCTGCTTATTGACACGGCCAAGTACCATTTCAGCTATCTCCATGGTCTCCTCGTCTGTTACACGAAGACCGTTTACAAATTCTGCTTCTTTTCCGACCTTAGATACCCAGTTACTAATAGCCTTTCCGCCGCCATGAACTATGATAGGCTTGAAACCTACAAGTTTAAGCAGCGTAACATCTGTTATTACGCTTCTTTGAAGTTCAGGGTTACTCATGGCACTTCCGCCATACTTAACAACGATTATCTTCCTGTTAAACTTCTGAATATACGGAAGCGCTTCTACCAGCACCTCTGCTTTTTTTAGTACGTCCTGCATATCCTTATCCATGGTATTTCTCCTCCAAAATCTTTAGTTATGACCTGTAATCAGCGTTGATCTTTACATAATCGTAGGTAAGATCGCATCCCCATGCTGTGGCAGCGGCATCCCCCTCATTCATATTGACAAAAACAGTCACGGCATCAGCCTTCATTATCTTAAGAGCCTCATCCTCATCAAAAACAATCGGTGTTCCCTTGTGGAAAACCTCCAGCTTTCCGCTCTCACTCTCAAAGAAAAGCTCTACGTCATTCTGATCAAAGTCTGCTCCGGAATAGCCCATCGCACATAAGAATCTTCCAAAGTTGGCATCGCAGCCATAGATTGCAGCCTTTGAAAGGTTTGAACCTACAATCGCTCTTGAAAGAATCCTTGCATCCTCTTTACATTTGGCGTTGATAACCTTTGCCTCAAAGAGTTTGCTGGCGCCCTCTCCATCAGCTGCCATCTTCTTTGCCAGATATTCGCAGACAAAAGAAAGAGCCTCTTTAAAGTTATCATAGTCCTCGCCCTTATTTGATACCACAGTATTTCCGGCCAGTCCATTTGCCATGCAAAGAAGGGTATCATTAGTGGATGTATCCCCATCAACTGTTATCATATTGAAGGTATCTTTTACAACCTCGCTTACAGCCTCCTGTAAAAGAGATTTTTCGATAGCAAGGTCAGTTGTAAGAAAGGCCAGCATTGTACACATATTGGGATGGATCATTCCTGAGCCCTTACTCATTCCTCCAAGAACCACTTCCTTTCCACCGGCCTCAAATGTAACTGCCACCTCTTTATTTACGGTATCAGTTGTCATTATTGCCTTTGAGGCTGCTGTTCCGGCATCGATACTGCCATCAAGACTCTTGCTCATCATCTCGACGCCCTTTACCAGCTTGTCCACAGGAAGCTGCATTCCGATAACTCCTGTAGAGGCCACAGCTACGGATGTAAACTTTACGCCAAGGCTCTTTTCCACAGCTTTAGCAGTAGCTTCGCAGGCATCAAAACCCTCTTTTCCGGTACAGGCATTGGCTATTCCTGAATTGATGACAACAGCCTGCATAGGTTCTCCTGAAGCTACAATCTTCTGATCCCACTGCACACATGCGGCCTTTACCACATTTGAAGTAAAGGTTCCTGCACAGACACAGGGCTCATCAGAATATACGAAGGCCATATCTGTCCTGTCCTTATATTTTATATTTGCTTCACAGCTACTTGCCTTAAATCCCTTTGCTGCAGTTACTCCACCATTTATCTGTTTCATATCTTCTCGCCTTTCATAGAAATTCTAAATGATCAAAACTTCCTTATGGTACAAAAATAGTAAGGTTTTCTTCATTGAGCGCATGGTCGTAATAGTTCATGTCATCTCTCAAGGTCCATCCCATCTTCTGCCAGAATCTGTTACCTACCTGATTGGTTACAAAGGCATTAAGGCAGACCTTGTTGATCTTCTCTTCCTTGAGTTTTTCACAGCAGAACTGAACCATTTTTTTACCTATGCCATGCATTCTGTAGGCTTCACTAACACATACATGATATAGACAGCCCCTGCGTCCGTCATGGCCGCATAAAATAGCACCTACTATTATCCCATCCTCGATATCCACTGCACTGGTAGTTGGATTTCTCTTTAAAAATCTTTCTATTCCTTCTTTTGAATCATCCAATGAGCGAATGCCAAAGCCGTGGATTGAATTCCACAGAGCATACACTTCATCATAATCATCAATAGTCATTACCCTAACCATTTTTTCTCCTCATTACGGGAAGCATGGAACTATCTCAAGTCCCGCACTCTCCTTAAGACCAAACATGATATTCATGTTCTGTACGGCCTGACCTGCCGCACCCTTTACAAGATTGTCTATAGCGCCCATCATGATCACTCTGCCGGTACGCTCGTCAATCTTGAAGCCGATATCAACAAAATTACTTCCCTCCACCCATCTTGTCTCAGGATAAACTCCATCCTCCAGAATTCTTATAAAGGTCTCATCCTTATAATACTTCTCATAGGCAGCTCTTATGTCTGCACTTGTAGGAAGCTTTCCATCTTTTTTTAATAGAGATGCATACTCTGTAGCAAGAATACCTCTGTTCATTGGTACCAGATGGGGTGTAAAGTTTATCACCATCTGTTTTCCTGCTGCATAGCCAAGTTGTTCCTCAATCTCAGGAGTATGTCTGTGGTTTGCCACACCGTATGGCTTGCAGCTCTCATTTACCTCACAGAACAGATTTGCCACCTTGGCTCCTCTTCCAGCACCGGAAACACCGCTAAGTGCATCTACGATAAGTGTATCCGGATCAATCAGTCCTTCTTTAATAAGAGGATATGCTGTAAGTATTGAACATGTGGTGTAGCAGCCCGGATTTGCCACAAGTCTTGCTCCTGCTATCTTATCCCTGTTTATCTCGCACAGGCCATATACCGCCTCATCAAGGTACTGCGGAGCTTTATGCTCTATTTTGTACCACTTCTCATATACTGAAACATCCTTTAATCTGAAGTCTGCAGAAAGATCTATTATCTTTACCTTGCTTAAAACTTCTTCATTTACAAGGCTGGCACAAAGGCCCTGAGGTGTTGCTGTAAAGATAACATCTACTTCTTTTGCCAGCTCTTCCATATTGTCATCGAGGCATTTTGCATCAACAAGTTTAAAGAAGTTTCCATATATTGAACTGTATTTCTCATCTATATATGATCTGGATCCGTACCATACAACCTCTGCTTCAGGATGTCCCTGCAATAATCTTACGATTTCTGCGCCCGCATAACCTGTTGCACCAATAATACCTGCTCTTATCATTTTTTATTCATCCTTTCCTATATAAGAATCACCAATAGAAACGTGAAAAAAGTACTTATTAAACTTGTTTCAGTATACGACCACCAAAAACAGAATGCAATAGCAATTTTAATATTTATGCAGATTTTTAATGAATTTTAAATATTTATGCATTTTTCTATTGCAATTTGTGAATAATTGTTTTATATTGAAAAACGAAAAGCACGAAAACACTATTTAGAAAGTTGAGGTTATGATAATGGCTAAGGAAAAAGTTATTCTTGCGTACTCCGGTGGACTTGATACTACTGCTATCATCCCATGGCTTAAGGAAAACTTCGATTATGAAGTTGTTTGCGTCTGCATCGACTGTGGACAGGAAGAAGAGCTGGATGGTCTGGATGAAAGAGCAAAGAGCTGCGGTGCAAGTAAACTCTATATTCTTGATGTTGTTGATGAGTTCTGCGATGAGTATATCGTTCCATGTGTAATGGCTCACGCTGTTTATGAGAACAAGTATCTTCTCGGAACTAGTATGGCTCGTCCTCTTATTGCCAAGAAGCTTGTTGAAATTGCCAGAAAAGAAGGCGCTGTTGCCATCTGCCATGGTGCTACCGGAAAAGGTAACGATCAGATCCGTTTCGAGCTTGGTATCAAAGCTCTTGCTCCTGACATCAAGATCATTGCTGCCTGGAGAAATGACAAGTGGACAATGGATTCCCGTGAGTCAGAGATTGAATACTGCAAAGCACACGGAATCAATCTTCCATTCTCAGCAGATTCAAGCTACAGCCGTGATCGTAACCTTTGGCATATCTCTCATGAAGGTCTTGAACTTGAGGATCCTTCTCTTGAGCCAAACTATAAGCATCTCCTGGTTCTTGGCAAGACTCCTGAGGATGCACCAGATACACCAACAACCGTTACCATGACCTTCGAGGGCGGAGTTCCCAAGTCAGTTAACGGAAAAGAAATGAAGGTATCCGATATCATCCGCACTCTCAATAAGCTTGGCGGCGAGAACGGCATCGGTATCGTTGATATCGTTGAAAACCGTGTAGTTGGAATGAAGTCCCGCGGCGTCTATGAGACTCCAGGCGGCACTATTCTCTACGAGGCTCACCAGCAGCTTGAGGAGTTGATTTTGGACCGCGATACCTATACAATGAAGAAAGATATGGGCAACAAGTTTGCTGATCTAGTATATGAAGGGAAATGGTTCACTCCTCTTCGTGAGGCAGAGCAGGCATTTATCGAGTCCACACAGAAATATGTTACCGGCGAAGTTACCTTCAAGCTTTACAAGGGCAATATCATCAAGGCCGGCACAACATCTCCCTACTCTCTCTACAATGAGAGCATTGCATCCTTTAAGACCGGAGATCTGTATGATCACCACGATGCAGAGGGCTTCATAAATCTCTTTGGTCTTGCCAGCAAGGTACGCGCTATGAAGATGCAGGAAGTGAACAAGAATAAGTAATCAGTAATGAATTCTCTGACACTTATAATTGCATATTTAACTATTATGAATTTATTTGGGTTCGTCTTAATGGGAATCGACAAGCGGAGGGCAATAAGAAATGCCTTCCGCATTCCTGAGGCGACCCTTTTTGCTATTACTATAGCAGGAGGAAGTATTGGTTCGATTTTTGGGATGCTGATTTTCAGACACAAGACCAAACATCTGCACTTCAAGATAGGTTTTCCGATAATACTTCTTTTGCAGATTGGCCTGATAGCGTTACTAATCTGGTCACCGATTTCATTCAAATTTTTATAAGAATTATTTACAACAAAAAAGCTTTACTTTGTGGATTGGGGAAAAAAGATGCATATCGCAGTTTGTGATGACAATATAGCTGACAGAAAGCAGACCGAGAGGCTTTTGGGGAGGCAATCGGACAGATTTTTCAAGGAATCGGGAGAAAGACTCTGGATTGATTCCTATGGGAATGTAGAGGCATTTTTACGCTATCCGCAGATGTATGACGGTCTTTTCATTGATATGAAAAATGAAGAGCCAACAGGCTTTGAAATAGCAAAAATGCTGTTAGCTGCAGGAGTAGTAAGACCAATCGTCCTCTGTGTTTCAGATATTGACTATAGAAAACAGTATGAGGAATCAGGTCTTGATATACCTAATCTGATGTTTATCGACAAGCCTCTTAAGGTAGCTGAGCTTACTGCCATGATGGATAAGATAAAACTGATAAAAGGAGACCCAATTCCTACTCTTGAGCTGCGCGGCAAAGATGGAACTGTCTACGCCAAGAATGACGAGATCGTATGTATCCGAAAAAAAGGCGCTGAACTTCACATATACATGGAGGACGGCAATATCATCGTGCTTATTGAGGATATTTACAATTTTTACGACCAGTGCGCTATTTTCCCACAGCTCTGCCCTATCAATGAAAACTCAATCATCAATGTAAATCATATAAAAAAGACTTCTTTCGGCAAAGTGACTATGGACAATAACGAGGCTTTTGGAATATCCTTGACCTATAGAAATGCCATTAAACAGGCTCGAGAGATTATAAGTAACAATAATAATGGTAATAAGTAAGGAGGCTACATGAGTTTTAGAATTGTCGTAGACAGTTGCTGCGATCTGCCGGACGAATACAGAAAAGACGACAGATTTCAGATTGTCCCGCTAATACTTCAGATAGATGATTATACAATAGTAGATGATGATACCTTTGATCAGGCTGACTATCTGGCCAAGGTTGCTGCTTCAGAGAACTGCGCAAGGACAGCCTGCCCTTCTCCGGATCTTTTTATGAAGGCTTATGCCTGTGATGCTACAGATATCTATGTAGTCACTCTGACTTCAAAGCTCAGCGGCAGCTACAACAGTGCTCTACTTGCAAAGAATCTTTATCATGAAGAACACGGAGAAAAAAATATTCATATCTTCGATTCTCTTTCCGCCTGCTGCGGAGAGGCAAATATAGCCCTAAAGATTTTCGAACTGGCTACCTCCGGTATGTCTTTTGAAGAGATTATCCCGATTGTAGAGAAATACCGCAACGAGATGCTTACCTATTTCGTCCTTGATTCGCTGGATACCTTAAGGAAAAACGGTCGTCTTACCGGTGTGAAGGCCATAGTTGCTACAACTCTCAATATCAAGCCTGTCTGCTGCGGAGTAGAAGGTGAAATTGTTCAGAAGAGTCAGGGCATCGGCATTCGTAAGGCACTTATGAGAATGACAGAGCTTGTGGCATCAGAACTTAAAGATGCAGAGACCAAGACCCTTATGATCACCCATGTGAACTGCTTTGAGAGAGCCTGCGTCGTTCGTGACCTGCTTCTTAAAAAGATTCCTTTCAAACATTCCATAATCGTTGATGCCGCAGGGGTTGCCACCACCTACGCAGGAGACGGTGGAATCGTTGTAACCTGCTGATCATTCACAAAGAAATATAAGCAGATTTCTGATCATACAGGCTTACTATCACTTATATTGCGCATAAAAATGGATAACTGCAAAAGCAGCTATCCATTTTTCATTGATACTATTCATAATATTCTAAGACTAAATTGTTTTGCTAAAATCCATAAAAATCAAGAAAGCTTCTTTACACTCTCGCCCTCGATCATATGCCCCTCAAGGATCATGATACCCTGACGGTAACGTTCACCACTTATCTTGCGGATCAGGTTCAGCACGGCATTTCTTCCCATCTCGTAGGTATCTACACCGTAAGTTGTAAGTTTAATGTCACAAAGTCCCGGAAAAAGATAATTGTCATAGCCTACAACTGAAATGTCTTCCGGAACTCTGTACCCGTTCTCTTTCAGCTTTTTTATCATCATGCTGGCAGCCATATCACAGTTGCAGAAGAAAGCTGTAGGCATCTTGTCAGGAAATTTAAAGTAGTTCACGGGATCCATTACGCCATTCGGGCCTCTGTCGTCGATGATCCAATCCCCGTTGTATTTAATCCCATGCTCCATCAAGGACTTAGCATAGCCAAAATACCTGTCGGTAACAGCTCCTGAAGCCAGTCTGGTACCTACATATGCAATGTCCTTATGTCCCATGTCAAAAAGATAATTTGTAAGGCAGTAAGCTCCATTATAACTGTCTGATACTACCGCATCCTCATCACCTGTATGATTACAGAAATCAAGGAATACCATAGGAATTCCCACGGTATCCTTGATGGTCCGAAGATAGCTCTCATCCAGCCTTCCCACAACAACTACTCCGTCTACCTTACGGTCCTCAAGAAGTCTTGGGATAGTCCTTGCCGCCTCATTCTCTGCTGAGATTACCTCAAGCATGGTAAAGCAGCCCTTATCCATTGCTATCTGCGAAACCTGCTGATGCATCCTTGTATAAAATGAACTGTACTCACTCATAAACTGCTCTGCAATAAGTACGCCTATGGTATAACTTTTGTTTGTAAAATCAGCCTTTCTGGAAACCGGAGGAACATATCCCATATCGTTGGCAAGAGCATGTATCTTCTCTCTAAGCTCCTCGCTCATGCCTTTTTGCCCTGAAAGCGCTTTGGAAACTGTAACTGTGCTAACTCCAATTCTGTCTGCAATATCTTTTAGTCTTACTGTCTTAGCCATAGTCTGCCCCTTTTTTTAACTCGAATATATCTAGTATAAACTAAATTTAGCTAAATTTGCACAAATAAATTACCCAATTGTTTTAGCAAAACCGCCTATTGCTTTGTGTATTATGTTACATTTACCAAATTGAACAATAACTAATAGATAATAGTTATTAAATACAGTATAATGTCCATTGGATTGTCAACTAAATCAAAAGGATAACAAAACATGATAGCACTTAAAATAAACAACAAAAAAGACTTTATGTCCAAACTTCTTGTTTCAGAATTGTTTGATGATTTTCTTGTAGAAGAAGCAAGTATAGATACCTTCGTAACCTTCAGCATAGACGGTCGAATTCACGGGGATTTTTATAAGAACGATGCGGATTATTCAGAAGATAAAATAACATCCGATCTCTCATTTTGGTCGGAACTTCGCCAGATTTGTTTTGATCTAATCAAAGGAAAAAGGACACCTCTCGGCTTTAAATTTGTCTTCCATGCAGGAAGCAATGTCAAAAACAATATCCTGTCAGAAACAGCTTCCGGATTTACAGAAGATCAGGTTTCTCTCGGACTGACCATCAAATTTCATAACGGAGATGTAGTCCTGACAACAGGAACAGCTTACTCATTCTTTTCACTTGATAAGACAATAGAAAAAGCCTGGGATGAATTCATCCCAAGCTTCTTGGAAAAATCAGGAATCAGTTGTGAAATCCTCTAACCAGAATCATTGCTGATATTTCTTTAAAATAGTGATCAGCTCATCATATTTTGGCTTGATCTCATTGTACTTTACTTCATACCCTTCCATCGATCCTGCTCTAAGGATCTCAGTCAGTTCGCAAACCGGAGTTAAAAAACCTTTGAGACCAAGGTTTGCTCCTACGCCCTTCAAAGTATGCACCGCTTTAAATGCTTCAGATACATTCCCCTCTGCCAGGTATTTAGTCAGATCGTTCATGCTCTGATCATTTAAAAACTTAAACATAAACCTTGCAATGAGGTCTTCGTTGCCCATAAATCTGTCTAAGATTTCGTTCCAATCAACACCCCAGGCGATCAGTTCAGTCTTGAATCCAGCATCCATAAGCACAAATCCAAACCTTTCACGAAATAATATCAAAATTATAAATCATATAATGATTATATCATCTTGAGTATTTAATTCAAGAATACATCAACGGTATTTATTGCATTTTAAGTTTTTCGGTCTGATCAGATGCTATAAGTGCATCTATTATCTCATCAAGATCGCCATCCATGATCTGGTCAATCTTGTACAGTGTAAGGTTTATCCTGTGATCTGTAACACGTCCCTGATGGAAATTATAAGTCCTTATCTTCTCAGAACGATCTCCGCTTCCAACCTGGCTTCGCCTTAGCTGAGCTTCACTGTCATGCTGCTTCTGGGTCTCAAGCTCATAGAGCTTTGCTCTTAATACCTTAAGAGCCTTGGCTTTATTCTGCTGCTGGCTCTTCTCATCCTGACAGGAAATTACGATACCGGTAGGGAAATGAGTAAGCCTGACTGCTGAATCCGTTGTATTTACGCACTGGCCACCATTTCCGGAAGCTCTGAACACATCAAACTTGCAGTCATTAAGATCAATGTCAACTTCAACGTCCTCAACCTCAGGCATAATAGCAACTGTTATTGCTGAAGTGTGGATCCTACCTCCGGATTCCGTAGCTGGAATTCTCTGAACTCTGTGAACTCCGCTCTCGAATTTCAGCCTTGAATAAGCGCCGCTTCCCTTTATCATGAAGCTTACAGTCTTTATACCTCCTATACCAATATCCTCAACGCTCATAGTCTCCACTTTCCAGTTCTGACGCTCAGCATATCTGGTATAAACTCTGTACATGTCAGCAGCAAAAAGAGCGGCCTCATCTCCACCAACTCCTGCTCTAATTTCAACAATAACATTCTTGTCATCATTAGGGTCCTTGGGAAGAAGGAGTATCTTAAGCTCCTGCTCAAGCAGCGGAATCTGGTCCTTTGCATCAGAAAGCTCTTCCTTAAGCATTTCCTTCATATCAGGATCATTTTCTTCCTCAAGCAAAAGAAGACTGTCCTCAATGGTCTCCTTACACTTTTTATATCTGCTGTAGCACTCAATAAGCGGCTCAAGAGACTTCTGCTCCTTCATAAGCTTTCTAAAGCGCTCCTGGTCTGAGATTACAGCAGGATCATTAAGTTCCATGGTAATATCTTCGTATCTCCGAAGAATATCCTCAAGCTTATCAAACATATACTATTCCTTTAAATAATACTTGCATCATGTTCTCTCGAAATCGGCAACTGGTGCAGATCTCAAAAATCCGGTTCTAGATGTCCGGCTTTAATAAAAACACGCCCTCACTACCCTGTCATTCCCGGCGTAATCCTTTATCACTTCAATATCGTGGTAGCACCCTGCCTTTTCAAGAAGCTCTGTCACTTCAAAAGCCTGATCATAGCCTATCTCCATGATAAGATATCCGTTAGAGAAAAGATATTTAGGCGCCTCATCAATTATCCTGCGATAGAAAACAAGACCATCCGCATCTCCGTCAAGAGCAAGCCTTGGCTCATAATCCCTCACCTCAGGAGCCAGAGTTTCTATCACATCACTTCTTATATAAGGAGGATTCGATACAATCAGGTCAAATTTTGAGCCATCATCATCCATCTCCGGAAAAAGATCTGTCTTTACCAAAAGAGCTCTCTCAGAAAGTGAAAGATCCTTCGCATTTTCTTTGGCAACCGAAAGTGCCTCCTCAGAAATATCGGTTCCTACCGCTGTGGTGTTATTCGAATAATTTAAAAGACTTAGCGCAATACATCCGGAACCTGTGCAAAGATCCAGAATTCTGAAACCATCTTCAAGAAAACGCATAGCTTCCTCAACCAATACTTCTGTATCCTGCTCAGGAATGAGAACATTTTTGTTGACTGCGAAAGAAAGCCCCATAAAATCCCATTTACCGATTATATATGCCAGAGGTTCTCTCTTGCTACGTCTGTTTAAAAATTCCTCATACTCTTTTGCCTCAGACTCGGAAACCTCTCTCTCCGGATGGGCAAGAAGCGTGTTGTGGTCTGTCCCACATGCAAATTCCAAAAGAAGCCGTGCATCGAGTTTCGCCTCTGCAATTCCGGCTTCTGTTAAAAGCTTTATTCCATTTTGATATGTATCTCTGTAATTGGCACTCATTGTCTCTTACTATCTCAATCGTCGTTATCATCAAGCCATGTGTCATCGACTTCATAACCAAAGGAATCCTTAAGATATTCCTTCCAGTCAAATACTGCCTCAACAGACTTGATTGCAACCTCAACCATATCCTCATCGGGTTCCTTAGTTGTAAGTCTCTGGAGCCACAGGCCCGGCGCAGATATCATTTTTACCAAAAAGAAGTCCGATCTGCCTGCAAGCCTGATCAGCTCATAGGAAATACCTGAAATTACAGGGATAAGAAGAATTCTTACAAGGATACGAAGTACATAGGAGTCGACTCTGATGAAGAAAAACAGGATTATACTTACAAACATAACAAAAAGTATAAAGCTGCTGCCACATCTCCTGTGAAGCCTTGAGCTCCTCATAACATTTTTTACCGTAAGAGGCCTTCCCTTTTCAATGCAGTTAATACACTTATGCTCAGCTCCGTGGTATTTAAACAGCCTTCTGATATCCTTCATACATGAGATCAAAAGAATGTAGAGAATAAATATTGCTATTCTAAGAGCACCTTCAATTATGGCTATCAATGAAGAATTTCTGATGTACTTGCTAAGGAGCTCAGAAAGTGCATAGGGAAGGACCATGAAGAGACCTATCGCAAACAAAAATGAAAGCGCGGTGGTAATTACCATAAGGAAGGTATCTTCATGACCATTGGATACCGTTTCCAGCTCCTCATCAAGTTTGGTAGGCTTCTCCTTCTCTTCTTCATAAAAAGAGGATGAAAAATTGAGGGATTTAAGTCCCAGTATCAGGGAATCCACAAAAACAAATACTCCTCTTACAAAAGGAATATTTAAAAGCTTACTGCCATAAGCTATTCCATGATATTCATCTATCTCAACTGCAATATCTCCGTCAGGCTTTCTGACTGCAACTGCATACATATCCTTGTTGCGCATCATTACGCCTTCAAGAACAGCCTGTCCACCTATACCTGAATAATGCCTGATCTTACGCTTTCTCATTGTACTAACCCGTCCCGTTTTTTTGTATAGAAGAAAAAGAGGTCGAGGCTATTGCCTCAACCTCTTACTTTCTTTCCTAAATTACTGGTTGTTCATGCCGTATTTCTTGTTGAACTTATCAATACGTCCACGAGCAGTTGTAGCCTTCTGCTGGCCTGTATAGAATGGATGGCACTTTGAGCAAATTTCAACGTGAATCTCGCTCTTTGTTGATCCAACTGTGAATGTGTTACCGCAGTTGCAAGTAACAGTGGCCTGATGGAATTCTGGCTGAATGTCCTGTCTCATCTCTTCTCACCTCTCTATATACAAAAAATCTTCTAATTAACTATAGTTACCGCTGTCCACAACAGCTATATAAATATAACACACTTATTATACATAATCAAGTACTTTTTCATTTAATTAACAAAACAATATCACGTACGAAAAAAAGTTTATAAAAATATGTTGACGTTTGCCTAATATATTGGTATTCTAGTTAAGTCGTCAGTTGATGTGACGACGGTTCGCGGAAGTGTCGGAATTGGCAGACGAGCAAGACTAAGGATCTTGTGATGCTTACATCGTGTGGGTTCAAGTCCCATCTTCCGCACTGTATGATACGAAAAAGCCTCAGGCATAAAGCTTGGGGCTTTTTTCGTATAACCCACTGGGGATTATGAAGCAGTGTAATTGAGATTTATAAAAAAGGGGCCTTTGGAGATTCGGTGTCAGAACCGTCCCCATGGCAGATACCCCCTTGACATTACTGCCGAAACTAGGTATTATGTAATATGTCGCTTGCAGAAGTGGCGGAATGGCAGACGCGCATGGTTCAGGTCCATGTGTTGGCAACAACATGAGGGTTCAAGTCCCTTCTTCTGCACGAAAAGGATGATCAATCGATCATCCTTTTTTATTGCAATATTTATCTAATGATGCGAAAGTCAAAAGTATCTTTCGCCACTTTCCCAACTCAAAGCAGAGCCTTTAAAGCCTTATCTGCTGCATCTTTTGTTATAGCGCCGGTTGCATACTGTGCAAAAATCTTAGCAACCTTCTGGGCCTTTGCAAAGCCTCCTACTGCCGATCCATTTTCAATATACTGCAGTTCTGCGCCGGTATAATCAGGTTTATTTACCACTGCACTTATTTCGCCCCATATTCCATTGTGCATGTAATAATAGAAATAAACTCTTGTACCATCAATTCCTGCATGGTATGCTATCTCACCCGGAGCATACTCGAAGGACTCAACCTTATAGCCAAGGCCTGTAAGATAAGCATCCATATATGTCTTATTTCCCACCTGAGTTCCTGCCGGGATCTCTTCAACTCCTGTAAGCGCAAAGCAGTATTTATAAGGATCTGCGGTTTTGTTCTTATAAACCTTTCCTTTATAGGCCCTCATGACCCCCACATAGGCACTTAAGTCATTAGTTCCAAAAGTATCAGTTGTAGCGGCTCCACACTCAGTCAGTTCAACAGTTTTCCCATCAACCTTAACTTCGGTCAGCATCGAAGGCAAAAATCCATAGACATTTACGTTGCCGTTAATCATATAGTAGCTTCTGGTCTGGATAATTGTACCGATGATCGTGATCTCATCAGCTGCAGAAGCCTCTACTGGAGGCATGGAAAAAGATATTGCTGCCACAAGCACAATAACAGAAATTAGAGAAATAATCTTCTTTATAGTTTTATTCATAGCTACCCACCTCACATTCCAAAACAACTGTGAGACAAGTATATTATCAGCATTCGCCAATATAAATATAATATCGATTAATTGTTTATTAAAAATCTATTATCGTATCGTGAGTTTATCGGCATATCCCTCCAGCTGCCTCAAAACGCTGTTTATCCCTTTGTATGATGAAGATGTATATGCTGAAAAAACAGCTGCGATAGCTGCTAGTACATAGCATATAAGATTTCCGGAGGTAAGCGCGGCTGAGAAAAAGATGCTTGCACAGATGATTAAACCGATTATGATAACAAGGAGTCTTATTAGTTCTCTGTGAAGAATGGCTGTCTTCAGCTCAAGATTTCCCCTCTCATCTCTTATTTCCTCATCAGAAAGAATGTCATAATCCAGTTTTTCAAAATGCTTAAGATAATCCCTGAATCTTTTTTCCATACTCCCAATCCCCCTCGTATTACAGTTTCACGACACTTACTATTGTATTATACGCCCTGCTTTGCTGTGCTAACAAGCCCTGTTGCAGCATTTTCGCCTATCATAGTACAAATACTGTTCAGGCAGAAATGCGCACTCTGCTGCAGATTTCACGTGAACGTGATGCACCCTTAGGTCAGAAGTTCAAGAATCTCTTTGTTAAATCTGTCATTCCCATGGATTGCTCCAGTCACATCAATGCCCTCCTGATCCGGGGCACACTCGCCGCAAATATCAACTCCGATAAATCTTCCATTGGAAGCAAGTTTTTTTACCAGCAAAAAGAGCTCTTTTCTCGTCATATCTCCCTGGTCCCAGTTGGTTATAAGCTCATCTTTAGAAAGAACATCCTTATCAATAGAAAGATATACAGGATACTCCGTGGCCAGCTCTTCAACATTCAATATTCCACACGATTTTTTCATTTCATTCGTTATATTCCGGTCCACTGCCCCATCTTCCCCACAATGATAAAACCTTACCTTCTTTGCATCATCCGGCTCAAGCTTTTCTACAAGTCCCGGATCAGCTCCGATTATATGCACCCCCCTTACATATTCATTTTCCTCAAGAACCTTAAGCACCCAGCCTCCGCAGGATAATATATCCCCAAACATAGGCGGCTGCATGTCCGGATGATGATCAAAGACCACCAGCGAAAAAGGCTCTTTTACCATACCTGTAAGAATCGCTGACATATAATGATAATTTCCCGAATCGATAAAATGAATACCTTCGGGAGTTATCTTTTCTTTTTCGATATGTCTTTTTATCTCTTCTACCGCAGCGTCATCGCACATGCAGTTGGTTCCTGAAATATCCCTTAAGTCCAAAAACGAAGAGCCTTTATCATCACGATAAAAGCTCTCCTCTTGATATATTCCAGAAAAATCAAAAACTGAAATCTGATCTGTCATTTTGTTTTCCTACATACTAATACATTTTCTACAGTTTTTATGAAAACATGGATTCGCCAAATGCTGTTTCAACCTCATCTTCACTTGGCAAGGTCTGAAAGATGAACAACCGCATCCTCTTCTATAATCTTGTCGGCGTGCTCCTCAATAAACATCGCCTCTGGAGAATTAACTGTCAGCATCTGTGAGTACTCAACTCCTGCTCTTCTCATTTCATAGATAATGCTCTCATCCGAACTCATAAGCCCCGCCAGCATATAATAGCGACCCTTATGCTTATAAAGAGTTGAATCCACGATTGGAAGCCTCTGAACCACCTTGGAGAAACGCTCAGCCTCCTCAAGGCTTTCAAACTCGATCATATACCTGGCATACTCAGAAAGAGGCTGATATGAAGCTCTGCCTTCCATAGGTCCCATCTCCGGCTCCATATCCCTGCCGTAAATCCTATTGATGGTATCTGTTACGTTAGTAATAACCTCATTAAGAGCAACGCCCTTATCTCTGCCGGTCTTTTTCTTTATCTCGTCAACACGCTCCTGGGTAAGGGTCTTCAGAATTGTCTCTGCTGCCCCTCTTATGCGGTCTGTAGCCTTCTGAATATCTTCATTGCTCATCTTTACTGCAAAAATGCGGACGCTGCCATCCATCATCATATTTTTGCTCATCATCATGACCTCTGTCTCTGGGTCATAATCAAGCTGCTGGCCAACCTCTTTATTGAGCTGGGCAAAAAATGATGTGGTATTTTCAGCACCATTTATTACAGCCTCAGGAGTAAGTCCTATCTCATGAAGCTCTGACGCCGCAATGCTACATTCTACAGTTGTTTCATTCATTTTTACAATAATCACTACGCATCATCTCCTCTCCATGGATATTGGTAAAAGATCTTGTTTCTCATCCGATCGGTATTCCATCCCTGACAGCCTTTCGAGATGAATCTTATTACCTGCGCATATTATTCAAGTCTCTCCCTTTATACTGTAATTATAGTATGAAAAATAAGCACCGTCCACATGGCGGTGCTTAAAAATCTCGAAAATAAAGCTAAAATTTTGCTTGTACTACAATCAGTTTTTTCAGATACAGCATAAAATTCACTTTCTGATGTGCTTACTCTTTTCTGCAGCATCAAGAACATCCGGAACGGTTCCGGCTTCGGAAGTCTTTCCTGTGGCTTCGCATCTAACTGTGACACGGTTTGCTCCGCCTATGGTACAGGTAAAAAGTGTAAGATCCCAGTCCCCTGCTTCCATCTCTTCCACATCATAGGCTCCCAAGGTCTCAATATTTGCCACCTGGAAATAGAAGCTCTTTCCATTCATGTCTGTGATAACCACTTCATCTCCGGTGCTCAGCTGATTAAGCTTGCCAAAATGCTCTTCATAGTTATGCCCCGCAATTATCAGGTCGTTCTCATAAACAGAACCCTTGTATCTGCAGACAGACACCTTCGCATTCTCTTTTCCCCACTCATTCTGGATAGGTAAAAGAAGTCCCAAAGAAGGAATTTCAACTGTTCCCACAAAGCTTCTGCCCTCCACATCAACAACAGGCATATCCCCGGATTCACTATCAAGGACAGTTGAAGGAAGCTGCGTAAGGATTCCGTCAAGAAGTTCATCGGAAGCTTTCCCTGCTGATGCAGATTCATTAAAGTTGTACCTTATAAGGAATGCTGCTCCAACAATAAACAATACTCCTATTATTATGTATATAGATCCTGATTTATTTTTCATTTCCTAAATCCTTAATCATGAAAAATGCAAAAGCATCCTGTAAGTTTCCCCACAAGATGCTTTCATACCTTTTTCTCAATCCTTTTTAGCGTTTTTCCTGATCCCTTTGATTATAAATATCATCCCCAAAATCAAAAGAATAGGAACAGGCCACCATAAAAGACCTGTCTGCGGAAGTCTTCTTGCACCAAGAACAGCAGGAAGATCCCTTATTGCTCCAAGTACCTCGGGAAGGTCCGGAAGTCCAGGTGTTCCGGGTTCATCTGGCGTATCAGGCTCATCCGGTGTATCCGGAGTGTCCGGAGTGTCCGGAGGATTGTATGTGTTAGTACATACAAATTCGGATTCATGACCGTTCTGATACACTGTTATGGTTCCTGTATAACCCTCTCCTGCGGAAATTTCTTCCACATAAAACTCATGGAGCCCGGTCATGGACCACTCATAATACCAGTTATTGGAAGGAGATAAACTAACGGTCTCCTTATACTCACCATCACAGTAAATATTGAATTCTACATAGGACGGTCTGTTATTTTCATAGCCACTGTCATTCCATCTCTTCAATAAATGACAGTGAACTTCAACATCATTCTTAACCGTAGCCTTCTTCGGTGTAGCCTTAGGATTGTAATTTGTTATTACCGTTCCATCAGCCTCATTCTCCAGAATAGGTACAGGATAGATAAAGTTTGCAAAGTAGTATGTATACTCATCTTCAACAACTTTATCACTTAGAACGTAGTATGCTCCAAGAGGAAGTCCGCTGTAATATGTCTTTCCCGATGAATCTGATACTCCGTTTGCTACCTCAGCGATCCCTCTTTCTCTGATGTAACCAAGAAGGTAATCGGAATCACTGCCGGAATCATACATCACACAGGATTTCCATGCATCATAATCGTAATTATTGTTAAAGAAATTCTGATCCGCAAAACAGTCCCTGAATGAATCAGTAATTGTGTACTGCCCATCTTCATCCACTGTAGCCACCAGGTACAGATGACTTGTAACCCCGGCTACAGGTTCATCATCCGCAGACTGATGAGTAACTGTAAGGCTTCCGGTCCTTGACATGTCAAAGTATCCCGGTGCAGCGACAGCAGTTATCTTTCCCAAGATAAAGGTCAAAATAAACGCTGCGCATAAAGCCGCTATGCGAATTAGACTCTTTTTCCCTTTCAATTTCATAACTATCTCCATTACTCATTTTCCCTGAGACTTATCAGCCTTCTTCTTTGATTTCTTGGGCTTTTTAGTCATGATCAGGAAAACAATAAAGGCAACGAGTAACATTGGAGCTCCAATAAACGGAGCTATAACCATTGAACCATATCTGGTTGCATCTGCGGGAACGATGATCTTCGTCTCCTCGCTATAGTCAACACGCTTTGCTCTTACAAGGAGCCTGTGAGTATTTACACCATAAGGTGTGCAGGTCACGAGCGTGACATATTCATTGTCATTATCAATTTCCAGTTCCCCGGTCTCCTCCGGAAGAACAATGCTTATCTTATCCACCTGATAAGCGAAGGTCTGATCAAGAATGTGAAGTAAAAATGTATCACTGACAATCATCTGATCAAGATCAGAAAAAAGTTTTGAGGAAGGTAATCCTCTGTGGCCTGAGAGTACTGCATGAGTACCCTTGGTACCTGTGGGAAAAGATGTTCCTTCGAGATGTCCTATTCCCACCTGCAGGACAGTCTCTTCTGTTCCATGATAGATTGGAAGGTTTACACCGATGTTTTCAATCTCGATGTAACCAATGATCCCGGTTCCTGTGGGATCCATAATGTTGTTGTATTCTTTAAGCTGTTCATCAGTAAGATTGAAATTAAGTGGTCTTGTGGCAAGCTCTTCGTTATATGCATAAGCTTCCTGCCAGAACTTGCTGTAATCTTCCTTTGAAATAGCAGCCAGTGCATCTTCGTAATTGGAAATAACACGGCTCTGATTCTTGGAATTAACGTAATTACTTACTGACGGGTATAAAAATATAGCCAGTCCGACGAGAAAAATAAGGCCGAATATTATATTGGGAATGATTTTTTTTAACTTCTTACTCATTTACTTTCTCGCGGCTTATTGATGAAACGTATTTCTCAAAAGTCTGCCCTCCGGCTCCCCAGCCGAAGGAAAACAGCAGAACTTTTGGAGAAATACACTTAGTTTCATATATTTAGAAACAAGATTCAATCAATAATATTATAAAACTTTTTCACAAACTTTTTCTAATACCGGGTCGGTTACTCAGCATCAGCTTTTCTTCTAACAAGAAAGTAAGCTACACCTGCAATGATAAGGATACCACCAATGATGTAAAAGATTGTTGTACCAACACCACCTGTTGAAGGAAGAACTGAACCTGAATTGTTGAGAACATCTGCAACCTTGATATTTTCAACAGTCGCATTCTTCTCGCTGTCGATTATTACTGCCTGCTTCTCTGTAAGCTTGTTGTAACCTGTAGGAGCAACAGTCTCCTCAAGATAATATGTATCAAACTCAAGACCATCAACTGAAGCATAACCCTTCTGCTCGCCCTCAGCGATAACTTCGATCTCAACAGCCTGCTTTGCTTCAATCTCAGCAGCTGTAGCAACGCGATAGTGACCATCTGCAACCTTTACAACTTTGATCTCATTATCATTCTTGTCATAAAGTTTGAACTTAGCACCTGCAATAGCAACTCTCTCTGTGCCATTTAATGTGTACTTAAAAATCTTAAATCCAAGAGTCTTAACTTCTACAGGATTTGTCTCTGCTGAGCTGTATGTGCCATATTCGATGTGTGCTGTATTCTTCTCTGCCTCGTAAACAACTGCATTCTCATTGATAACTGCATTATAGGCAAGTGTAACAGTCTTTCCTCTGTTAGCTTCAACAACAGCTGCAGGAATTACTGTCTCATAAACAGTTGCAGCCTTTTCTCCAACTGTTCCTGCCTTTTCTGTCTTAGTCCAAGAAAGAGATGTAAGTCCCTCAGCGCCTGTTACTGCAATCTTTCCTGTCTCAAGCTCTAATGTAAGACCGTTTGTTGCTGTATCGACTACCTTAATGTCTTCTTTTGCAGCATTTGCCGGGATAGCAACTTCGATCTTATAAGAAAGAGTGCTGCCGAGTCCAAGCATGCTATAAGCAATAGGGGTAGTTGTCTTTTCCTTAACAACAGTAGGATATGTGTTCTTCTCGTTGATCTCTACATTTCCAAGAGTCTGAAGAGCTGCCTTTGTACCAAGGCTTGAAAGTACAAGGTAATAACCAGGCTCAAGACCTCCTACTGTAGCTGAAGCGTTTACTGTATCGCCAACCTTGTTACTAAATGTACCTTTTTTAATACCTGCATTCTTTATGGTCTCTGCATCATGTGTTGCAATGATGTTCTCAAGTGCTGCAACAATAGCCTCTGCGTTGTTTTTGCCAGCATCAGTTGCCTCAACATTCCAACGTGTCTCTGTTGAAGAACCTGTTACCTTGAAAAGGGCATTGCCATTTGCATCTTTTGCATTTTCTAAATATCCTGCAAGTGTAGCGTTATCTACATAATATGCTGCTGTACCTGTCTGTGTAGCTCCATCCTCGCTCTGTGGATCATTTGCAAGGCTGAGAATATCTGCCTTTAAGAACTGATAGTAAGTATAATCTATCTCAGCGATAGCGCCTGTATTACCATTGTCCTCATTCTTAATAGTGATTGATGCTGTGTTTGCTTCTGCAGCAAAGGCTGTGATGCTTGCGCCCATGATCATGGTTGCCGCAAGAATACCAGTTAATAGTTTCTTAAATCCTTTCATTTTTCCTCTCCTTTGAATCTTGTGTCTTACTTTTATATCCGGTGCGAATCTGCACCTGTTTCAAGCTCTTTGTCCTTCCTTGGATTTGAAGCTTTAAACCTTTTTAAATTCACCAGCGCTGCTAACATAATAAACAGTCCTGCTGATGCAAATGGAACAGTTCCTGAACCTCCGGTTGAAGGAAGTGTATTGGTGTAAACCGATATGTTTGTGATAGTAACCTCTCCAAAACTCTTTGAAGTACCATCATAGGTCATAACATAGCCTGTGTTCTTACGGCTGATAACTTCTTCCTGTCCGTTATTTACATTCTTTTCAAGTACATCTACATGCCCCTGATTATGGGCAGGATACTTGCCGTTTTTATACTCGTAAGATACAGTGAACTGGCCGTAATACTGCTCATCTTCCTTTACTGTATACTGATAAGCTGTTCCGTTCTCATCAATAATTGGAAGATCGCTGATTGTAGTAGACCAGCCGTTTTCAGGAGTAAGGGTAAATGAAGCGTACTGTTTCCACTGTCCGTTATCCCCTGCTCTCTGCCAAACATATCCGATAAGTGATGACCTTGTCCCTGATATGTCATTACCGTCTGAATCAAGCCAGATCTTATTTACCTTCAGATTTCCGACCATTGAGTTGTTGAATACAACTTTATCTATTCCTCCCTGTGTAAACTGAACGTTGTATTCATTTTTGGTCAGCATGACGGTATCAACATTCTGGTTGAGACGAAGTAAACATTTTGCAACTACAGAGTCATCCGAGAAGTCCTCCTTGGTAGCGTAGGTAACATCAGCTGCCAGATAGTAGAAGTCTTCGTGGTCATTCATATATGAACCTTCTACAGGATTTGCGTATGCACCTGCATACTTATTCCTATATGGATGGGTCATATTCTTGTAGCTATAGTATTTGACGAAAGTAGTGTATTGCTTGTCAACGACAATCTTCACATAGTATGTTGAATCATCGTACTTAATACCGTCTACGCCTGTGTTTTCCTCTGTAATCTTGTAGTAATAGGTTCCTTCATATCTGTAAGGTATTGAGGAGAACTTGGCTGTAACTGAATATGTTCCGTTACCGTTATTCTTTACAGCGTTATCGTAAATATAGTTGTATCTCAGCTTTCCTTCCTCATTGTAATAAGGAATCATATCTACCAGTTCCTTATCATCACCCTTTATGGTAAGAATAGCTGTCTTACTATCTACACTTGTCAATGTTCCTGCCACAGCTCCATGAGGCATCGGCTGTGAATCCAGTGATACTTTCTTTTTCTCGGAAGTATATGCCGTATATCCAATAGCCTCTATCTTGAAGCTGAAGGATAAGTTGCTATCCCAGGCAACACCTGCAAAGTTCTTGGTAAACTCTATAGGACCTACAGGAATGCTGTAATAGTTACATACCTGAACTGTCTGAGTCTTTCCACCAACTTCTACATTGGTTGGAGGGAACTCATTATGATTGGACAGATCCGAAGAAAAGACTTCTCTGTAGTTATTTCCGCCTGTTCCATAGGACCTTGTATTTTCTTCATCATCAACTGTCAGATCATACTTGGTTACTCTTGAAAGATTATTTGAGGTTACTACGCTGCTTGAGTTTGATGAAGCTTCATAAGCAAAGGTAAGTCCATCCGCAACCTCATCTACCGTATAAATACCAATCGGAAGTCCTTCAATCGTCCACTGAGCACTCTGATTATAAGTTACTGTAAAGGTCTTGCCTGTAGGCTGATGTGTATCGCCATCGTACTCTATTGCCTTACCTGTATCACCGGCATGTCCTGTAAAGGTAGTAAATACGGTGTAATTCTTGGAAGCATTGTTTGTAATACGGAACACCACATTTGATAAAAGAGCTGTTCCTGTATCATCTCTGACCATTCCGGATCCAAAGTCATTTACAACCATCTTGTGGATACGCAGGTATCCTGATCCCTTGTTGTAGAAAGCTACCTCTTCCTCATTAGCAATCTTGTTCTTACTATATATAGTCTTTTCATTAACCACTCCGGCTATGATGTTCGAAGCCGTACCTGATTCAATGTTGTCTATATAGCCTTTTTCTTCAGTTTTGGTAGGATCCAATCTGAAGTAGTAAACATTTTTAACTGATCTTCCATCAGGGTTAAGATCAACTCTGGCAATGATATAGTTCTTATCTTTTGTTATTGTAAGACCGGCATTATTTGCCGTAATATCGTTCTCTGTTATTACCAGATATATTCTCTTATTTCCCGAATTATCCAGGGTAATGAAGCTGCTGTCATACTCAAAGGAATATGATATGTTCGAGCCCACATTGGTAAGAGGAACTTCTTTGGTAAGATCTTTGAGTTCTCCGTTAGACATCAATGCTCTTACTTTAAAGCTGAACTCCTTATCACCCGGATCCTGATCATTTAAGTACTTGTGAAGCTTTATTCCAACCGTACCGTTGCAGGTAGTATTGTTGAATGTTGGCAGCTCATCATCTATAGGATCTGTACAATTAAAATCTTTGTAGTACTTAGGAGCACTTACCCTGTAATATGTCGAATCAGTATAATTACTCTGTCTCTCACAGGTAACAGTTACTTTAGCAAAATAATTTCTGTTATCCTCGGTATAAGCATTACCATTATTATCAGTAGTTCCGCCAACCTCATCTATTACATATATGAAGTCCTGACTTTCACCAACATTCAGCTTAACGTACTGATAATTACTGTCTCCTGCTTTCTCTGCTACATCACCGTAGGTAATAGTGTCAAAGATGATATTGTGAGGAGTTTCTTCATCATTTGTTATAAGCTGAAGTTCTTTCCAACCGCCCACGTAATTAAGAGCAAGTTTAAAAGTGAATCCGGAAACAGTAGCAGCTTTGCCATCTATGTTCTTATAGGCCTGAAGCTGAGCTGTACCACTGATCTGTTTCATCTTCTGGTTGGTGTTGTGCCATTCACCGCTTGTGATGTAGACATTTGGGAATACCAGCCAGCCTGCTGAGGTCGCATCATTGTAGAAGGTTGCATTGCTCTTACCTGCTATGAATACTCCCACAACTGAGCCACTTGAGTGAACCGTATCAGCATTTATGAAGTTCCAGATGATGGTTCTGTTTACTGTGTCATACTGACCGCTGTTCTCAAGCTGAGTTGAATCTATCAGCGGACCGTTATCTGTACTTACAAAGAACTTGTACAGGTGGATTTCTGAGGAAGAATCAGTTACATTAAATACAATATTCTGATCTGATCTCTTATAAATCCTTGGTTCCTGTTTAGCAAAGAACTTGTTTACATTGCTAAGGTTGATGTAATAGGTCCCTGCAGGAAGATTTCTTAAATCGTACTTGTCTCTATCTCCATCCTTTTCAAGCTTTATATTTGAATCATACTTGGCAAGGTCTGCAGAAGCCTTTCTGCCATATTCAAGCATCTTGCCAACAGCAGTTGACAGTTCGTCGCTTGTATAAGCAAGATCATACTTTATGGCATATTTGTTTTCGTGACTTATCTGACCAGCATATTCTTTGGGAACAATGAAATATGCTGCATTATTCTTTACCCTGAACTCACCTGTTACGGTTCCAGCCATGAAGGTCTGCTCAACAGGATTTGTAAGGTTATTTCCGGACTGAAGAAGTCCATAAAGGTTTGCTGCAGCGAAGTTACTCTGGGACTCTCCAATATGGAGGTTATTTGCAACAATACCAAAGTTTATTGCATCTCCCAAAACATGCTCATAATCATGAGTTCCCTGGGCATGCTTCTGATATACCGTTACCGCAAAAATTGAAAAGCTCTCTTCACTAAACTCAATCTTTTCTGTTCCATCAACCTTGGCCGAAGCCTCAGTAAGTGTCTTAACTTCAATGTCCTTTGAAGTGATATCTGTAGCTTCCTGAGTACTTGTAATCTCAGAAGCTTCCTTAACCTCTTCTTTAATAGGAAGATGAACTACTGTGATATCTTCCTCGGATGATGCTGAAAGATCACTTGTAAGCTGTTTATCCTTGAACTCAATACTGATGTTTACAGAGCCTTCCGAAGGCTGATACTCTTTCCCCTCATACATGAAAGCAATGTCATACATAAGAGTGTTGGTATCTGTATATTCAGAAACTTCCTTAAGTCCTGCATCATCAGCGATGCACTCTGCATTGTCGTTGAGGGCCTGCATATATGCATCATAGTTATAACCCTTTGTCTCAGAAGTAATCTCTGAAACCGTTAGCTCAGCTCCCTCAGGGAGAGCACTTGCATCGGTCAAAACTGCCTTAACAGTAACCTTTTCGTTGTCGTCATAAACAAATTCTGTCTTGGTATTAGGCTTGTAATATGTAAGATGCAAATCTGCATCCTCTGTAATGTCAATCTTTTCACCGGAAACAGTGGTTGCTTCGTAATATGTGAAGGTGTATTCCTCTGTTTCAGTTTCTGAGGTTTCAGTGCTTACTGATGAAGAATCTGTTGTTTCTTTTTCTTCATCTGAAGCTGACCCACTCTCAGAAGGAGCTGCTTCGCTGCCGGCTGCATCTGTAGTCTCTGCATCAGTGTTCTTTGTATCGTTTGCCTCTGCATCAGTATTTTTGCTCTCAGTCTGACTGTCACCTTCAGAAGCATCCACGCTTACTGTTTCTGTTACTACAGTCTTCTCAAGAGTACCTGTGCCTGTCTTCTTAGTAAGAGCTGTGATCTGATTCTCACCGATAACACCCTTATCAAACTTGTATCCTTCAAAGGTTCTTACTTCCTTTGTAAGGTCAAAGGACTCTGAGATTGAAAGGGGCTTTGATTCCTCAATAGCTGCGCCCTTTAAATCCTCATATAAAACAGTGATCACAACATCATTCTTTTTCTCTGTACCCGTGATAACTGTCTTCTTACTCTCTGTCTTCTTTTCAGAAGCTTCATCTGAAGAGTTCTCTTTTGCTATCTTCTCATCTGTCTTCTTAGAGTCCTCTTTATCAGAAGCTTCATTATCCTTTGTTTCTTTATCAGTAGCTTTGTCCAGAGCTTTCTCATCATCCTCAGAGGACTCAGAAGATTCTTTTTTAGAATCCTCAGGATTCTCTGTCTCTTCTTCAACGGATACAGCCTCAGAAGCATCCTCAGAAGCATCCTCTGACGTTTTCTCTCCATCCCCTTCAGTAGCTTCCACTGACGTTTCAACAGCTGCAGCGTCACTAGCTTCACTGCTTGCCTCAGCAGATGCATCTTCGCTGTTCATGTTCTCGATCATGCCGGCTTCCCACTCAGCGTCAGCAGTCTCAAGAACAAGCCCAACCTTTGCTGCACCTTCTTCTGTCATAGCAGTTGCAGGCTTGTTGAGCATGTAAAGAGTAACCGTCCCCGTCAAAAGAGATAAGCATAGAGCAAAAGCAATCCATATCTTGTATCTCTTGTGATTCTTTATGTACTTGTCTGCGCGGTTTTCATCATTTCTGCGCATAAGCCATTTCCCTCAATAATAAAACAATTAAATAGTTTGTAATTTTTCTATCAAAGATTCCCCATGCTTTTAAACGGAAAAACTCTGAATACTACCTTACCTATAAGCTGTTCCCTGGTCACACATCCAACAACCGTTGACCTGGAATCAATGGAGACGTTTCTGTGATCTCCCAGTACAAAAAACCTGTTCTCCGGAACCTGATATGGAAAAGTCAGATCCGTAGGCTCAAGGCTCTTGTCTGTAACATAATCTTCTTCAATAGTCACCCCATTTATTGAAACAAGACCGTCATCATCAATGTTTATCCAGTCTCCCGGAGAACCCAGAACTCTTTTTACCAGAACCTTATTGTTATAGTAGAAAGCAATCAGATCTCCTGGCTCAAAAGAGCTTGAATTCTGTGCTATTACTATCTCTCCCGTCTCAAGGGTAGGTGTCATGGAATCACCGGTTACCTTAAGTACAGTTACATAAAAGCTTGAGATCAGTACCGCCAGAGCTGCCACGACAACTACTACAAAAATAGAATTTCGAAGAACTCTCTTATATTCTTTTTTGTTGTTGACCCTCTTGAGTTCTTTCTTTAACTCATCAATCGTGGGCTTTGCACTCTGGTTCTCACTCATCTTTTTTCTTTCTCGTACGTTTCTTTGGTGCTTCTGTTTCCTCTGATTTCTTAGCTTTCGTTGTTCTTGACGTAGTTGTCTTAGTTTTTTCTTCCTTAATACTCGTTGTTTTCTTTGCTGTCCTGGTCTTTACTGTCTTACTCTTATCTGTCTCAGCACTACCTGACTCAGTGGTCTCTGCTAAAACCTTCTTTGTTCTTGTAGTTCTCTTAGGCTTTGCTGGTTCTTCAGTTTCTTTGATCTCTTCTTTTATTTCAGGAAGCTTTTCCGTTGCTGCTTCCGAAGCAGCCTTCTTTGCTTCTTCCCTGATCCTTAGCATCTGCTGTTCTTCGGCAATTCTTATTCTTTCTCTGGACTCTTCGATTTCCTTCATAAGAGCCTTATATTCTGCCTCAGCATTCTTCTTAAGAGTATTTACATAAAGATCAGCGGCTTTCTGTCCTGCCTCAAGGATTCCTCCAAGATTTACTGCCGCCTCAGCAAGTGACGAAGAATTCTCAATCTTGTTCATCGCTTCGTCAACTTCCAGCTGCATTGCATCCTTCTCTCGCTGGAGTCTCGCCTTAAGGCCTGTGATATCCTTATCGAACTTGGCCTGCATCTGAGCTTTCTGTTCGTTGAACTTAAGTCTCATCTCGGCTTTCTCTTCATCAAAGCTCTTTAGCATTGCTGCTCTTTCCTCTGCAAAATTCTGCTGCAAAAGGAGCTTTTCTTTTTCAAGTTCTTCTCTATATTCTGTTTCATGTTGCCTTGCAGCTTCAGCTTCCTCTGAATAAGCTATCATCATCTCCAGAAGCTCTGCCCTGCTCAGCTTTCTAAGACTCTTGTCTGCCATGGCCTGGATTCCTCAATTGTTCTAAACACCAAAACAGGCACCTTGCACAAGACTACCTAGTCTCTGCAAAATGCCCTTATTTATGACTAAGGTTCGCAAAGCTCTAAGCCAGTTGTCTTGTGAAAAATCTCCCTGTAGCTGCCGGCATTACCAACACCGACCGTTCATCCTTGAACTCTCTAGTACTTCAATCTTTCAAAAAAAATAGCCGTCTGAAATAAACTACATCAGCTCGGCCAATTTATTAGTATCTTTCGATACCAGCAACTGGCTGTCTTTCACCGAAGTGATTAAGACCCTTTAGCTTTGCGTCACCATCTTTCAATGGTTTTGCCTTTTATATCGTATGAATCTTAACGTCAATCAGTTAGCTAAATAAAAATAAATTTAATTTATGTTAGTTAAGATTATTTGTTTGCGCCGTGTAAGGAAAATATACTCCTTTGTAAAAAGAAAAACAACCATTTTTTCATAAAAAATTCACAGTTTCCACACAAAAAGAGCTGAACCGCAGTCCAGCTCTATGATTCAAAATTTCATAATTATTTAATATTTTTTTAGTTTTCGTTTTTTCTCTTTTTTCACATACTTTTTATCGTTTCATCTCTCTGATAATCTGAAGCATTTCATCAGAAGTTGTGATGACTTTACTGTTTGCCTGGAAGCCCCTCTGGGTTGTGATCATATCAGAAAACTCTTTAGCAAGATCAACGTTACTCCCTTCAAGTACTCCACTGGTAATGTAGCCGCCGATTGTTGTAATGTCATAAGTACGGGCTGCTCCGGAATTGAGGGACTCCTTATAATAATTTCCTCCGACACTTTCAAGTCCGTTTGCATTTGAAAACTGAACTGTTGCTATCTGCACAAGTCTTTTGGATTGTCCATTTGTGTATTTCGCCCATACAGAACCATCATTCGTTATGGAGATACCACTCATCTCACCCTTTGGATAACCTTTATTCTCTCCATTTAATACATTTCCCTTATAAGCTCCAAAGGTTGAATTATGTCCTACAAGCAGACTTGCGTAATTGGTCGAGTTCCCAAAGTCCATCAGCAGGTCTTTTCCCAGCGTATCCCATGCATCCTTCGGAAATTCAAAATTATATGAGGTACTTGATGCAATAACCATTTTGGTCTCTGAAAGGTCTACGGTAACATTTCCAATAGGAATTACTTCTTCATCAAAAGTAAATAAGGCATCGGTTCCGGCTACGCCGTCTACTGTCGAAAGAGCTCCGGTAGCAGGATCATAATAAAGCTGTACAGAATAATCCTCTGTATCAGAAATAAGATCATCTGTATCTATTTTATTACCGTTACTGTCAGTAATACTTCTTAATGATAATGTATAATCGTAATCAGGGTCGTCACTTGAAGCTATTGCAAAACGCAGGCTGTACTGATTACCGTCTGTTCCTGTTACAACTCTGTTAAAGCTCATGTCCTGCATTTTTCCCGTAATGGAAAATGTAGTATCAGTGACCTTTCCTTCCTCATCGACAGTGGCTCCGTCGTCATCAACTATGTAATACTCAGTATCGGAAAGATCTACTGTTACAGGTCCAAGTGAAATATCGTTTTCTTCATTGATCGTCTCGAAAGTAAACTCAGCTTCCGTAATGTTCTCACCATCAATGGTAGAAAGCTTTCCTGTAGTGTAATCATATTTCAGCTCTAATGAGTAGTCGGGATCAGTCAGTTCAATCTTTTGATTCTTGGAATCTTTTATGTATTTCAGCGTAAAGGTATAATCGGACACTTCTTCATCCTCTTCATCTTCTACGCTTTTCTCTGCCACGAAATGAAGGGTGTACTTCTTTCCGTCTGTCCCATAAATAGTTTTATCAAAGCCCATTTCCTGCATCATACCGGAAATTGCAAACTCCGATGACTCTACCTTGCCATCTCCATTATAAGTTTCTTCAGTCTCTCCTATGACATGATAGTTGGTCTTAGAAAAATCCACTATCACATCACCTATAGGAAGGGAACTTTCTAATAGAGGAAATTCATAGGTCTCTGCTTCTTCCCCATTTATCGAGGAAAGGAGACCGGTCTCATCATCATAATCGAGCTGGATACCATAAGCTGTTCCAAGTCTTGTTGTGTAGCCATCAGAATCTGTGATACTCCTTAAGTAGCAATTCAGATCGTAGGCTGAGTTGCCGCTGACTTCAGAAGTAAAATTGAGCATGTACGTCTCTCCGTCGGTTCCGGTAACCATCTTGCTAAAACTCATAACATCGGTCTTTTGTGACAGGTCAATCCTTGTTTCCACAACCCCACGCTCTATATCTGTAATTATTCCACTATCACTGTAGCCATAGTATACAGCATCCGTAAGGTCAACGGTAACAGGACCTATCGCAACGTTATCATCTTCAAAAGAGAAAGTATATTCTTTTACATTTTCGCCATTTATTGTTGATATTGAGTCCGTTGCCCTGCTGAAATAAAGATTTGCTGTTTTATCGCTAACATCTCTGCTCACACCATTTCCGGAATAGCCAAGCAGTCTAAGCTCCATATCACTTTCAGGATCAATATCTCTTGCAAGTCTGAAAGCCAGGGTATAGGTTTTGCCGTCTGTTCCTGTTATTTCCTTTTTAAATGTGCTTTCTTCAAGCTTTCCGGACAAAGAAAACTTACTTTCAGTAACAGTTTCTTTTCCATCAACAACCCCTGTTGTCTCCTCAACTTCTCCCACATTACTGGAATAATAAACGCTATTGGAAAAGTCCATGGTCACAGGACCAATGGGAAGACCATCATCAAAGGAAAAAGTATACTTATCATCGCCGTTTGCGACAACCTCTCCGTTTACGTAATCAACAATACTTACAAACTCTCCTTCATCTGAATAAGCAAGATTAACAGACTGGTTCGTAGTACTGATCCTCTTGCCCTCATCATTATAAATGGCATCCAGGCTAAAGATCAGGTCAGTAGTGTCCGAACCTGATACAGGCTGTGATGAAAAATGCAGCTTATACTCTTTTCCGTCTGTTCCGGTAACAACTCTGTTAAATCCGGACATCGGAGTTTTCTCTGTGAGGCTGACCTCTGTTGCTAACACACCCCCATTGGTATCATAAGTTATCCCATCATCACCGATCTCATAATGGTAGAATCTTGGAGTAATGCTCTCCAGTGTGCCGTCGTGCTTGTTATATACAAGATAAACTGATTCATCGTAAAACTTATAATCAGTGATCTTCCCTTCAGAATCCAAAACCTTATCAACAGTTAACAGATAGGTATTATCCTGACTGTCACCGGCATCAGTGAGTGTAAATCTCATAGTATAAGAGTTTCCGTCTGCACCATAGAAAGCCAGAGAGATGGTCTCACCTTCTTCAAGGTCCTTATCATCCCTGTCAATATTTCCCTTAAAGTGCGCCTCTGTTGTGGCTTTCCCCTCCATAGTCAGAGTCTTCTCACTTATTATTCTAAGATCGCCTGTTCCGGAAAGTTCCCCAACACCATCCAAAAAGGTTACCCGATAACCGTCTCTCTTTGTAACAAGATATCCCGCCGCATCTATCTGGAATGAACCATCCCTGGTGTAATAATGTTCCTCCTTAGTACTGTCGGGTTTTACAGCAAAAAAGGCATCTCCCGTGATCATAAGATCAAAAACATCATCAGTGGTTATCGCCGAGCCCTGCTTGGTGATATTCTTGTTAATAGAACCCATCCTGGCTCCAAGGCCTACCTGATTTATGTTGGTACTCCCGGAATTAGCATTTGATGGTACTCCACCACTTTTTATGGTCTGATATAAAACATCCTGAAAGCCCGTTTCAGAGGACTTAAAGGCTGTAGTATTAACGTTCGATATATTATTTCCTATGACATCCATTTCCATCTGGTGAGTATTAAGGCCGGAAACAGCGGACCAAAGCGATCTCATCATAAGACACGTACCTCCAAAGTAATTCAAAACAGCGATTTCTTCGTACGTCCGTGTACCCAGATCAAATCCCTTTGCACAGAACAGGTATAGTACCTGCTATTTTCTTTATCGGATAATTTCTTAATAATAATTAGAGGTTACAAGTTTTTTCTTTTAACATATAAATATTGATAGTATAATGAAAAAAACGCTCAAGGTGGGTAGCTGAAATGGACTACAGAAAGAAAAATGGCGATGAATTAAAAAATGAGATCAAGAATATCGTAGATCTGATCATATCCGATTATGACAAGGGAAGAGATATCGATCAGCTGGATGTTTTTAACCAGCCTGATCGTGATGCGGTAAAAGATATTGTGATAAAGCTTCTTCGCATCATCTATCCCGGATATTCAAGGGATAAGATCTATAAGAGTTACAATGACAGCAACAGGATTGCAATCGTAATCGAGGATGTTATCTACAACATGCAGAAGCAGATAGCAATTGCCTTCCATCACAGTCCTGACTATATAAATGCATCGGATGAAACCCTTGATTGCGGCGCCAGATGCATTACTCACGAATTTTTCAAAAAGCTTCCCAAAATCAGGGAATATATCGATACAGACCTTCAGGCATGCTATGACGGAGATCCTGCAGCTTACAGCAAGGGCGAGGTTATCTTATCCTATCCAGGACTCCTTGCCACCAGCATCAACAGAATCGCTCATGAGCTGTATCTTCTGAAGGTGCCGCTCATCCCAAGAATGATGACTGAGTATGCTCACAGCCGCACAGGAATTGATATCCATCCCGGTGCCACCATCGGCAAATACCTTATGATCGATCACGGAACAGGTATTGTTGTGGGCGAAACTTCTATAATAGGTGAACATGTCAAGATTTATCAGGGCGTCACCATCGGTGGTCTCTCCACAAGAGGCGGTCAGTCGCTTAAGGGTGTTAAAAGGCATCCGACCATCGAAAACAATGTTACTATCTATGCCGGCGCGTCCATATTGGGCGGCGAAACAGTTATAGGCGAAGGATCCGTCATCGGTGCGAACGCCTTCATAACTTCTTCTGTTCCGGCCGGCAGCCGTATCAGCATGCAAAAGTAAATTCGCTTTTTAGGTTAAGAAAAAGATTGAGGGTGGATGCGGTTCAGAGCCTGACATTGCAAAATATTTATATCTGCTCAATTCTCCTCGTCGCATTTTATCAAAAAACATGGTGGAACGAGG
>JAFPVA010000106.1 GCA_017413105.1 Butyrivibrio sp.
GAAATATCCGTTATCTGATGTAAGAGGATAAGCATAAAGTGTGTTACCTACTGTAGCAGCGCCAACAGCACCTGCATCGTTCTGAGCCTTAACCATTTCTGCGTTAGCTGGTTCAACTTCCTCAAGAGCACCTGCAGAAACAAGTCTTGCGATCTGATCCTGTGCAAATACATATACATCAGCACCAGCCTCAACGTCTGTGATCATGTTTCCGGCAGCATCACCTTCACCAGTTGCCTCAACTGTGAATGTGTAACCTGACATTTCAGGGTGTGCTTCCTGGAATTTAGCGATCTGCTGATTTGTAAAATCAACTACAGCATCAGCAACCCAAACCTTAACTTCGCCTGTGCCATAATCTGTAATCTCTTCTGCAGCTTCCGCAGGAGCCTCAGTTGCCTCCTGAGCTGCTTCAGTTGTTTCCTGAGCTGTCTCAGCTACAGTTTCAGCTGTTTCTGCAGCCTCCTGAGCTGCCTGCTGTCCACATCCAGCAAGGAGTGTAGCGCCCATTGCTGCTGATAATAAAACAGAAACCAATTTCTTTTTCATTTTTTTCCCTCCGTTTTTTTCGTACCATTCCATATTGCGTATCATCGCGCAATCGGTTGCTCTGTAAAAAAGTTTAGGTCTTGTGCACTTTTTTGTCAATAAAGCATTTTTTATGATAAAACGTTCATACTTTTATACATATTGCACATTGACTTTTTTACTGGAAACGTTTTCGGCATCGTTGCCGGAAACGTTTTGCGCAATCGGTGCCACAAATGCTTATCCCATGCGTTTTCTGTAATAAACGCCGTCCTGAATGATCAATCCTTTATAAGTCAGATCCATTAATTTCCCCATAAGTTCCGGAACAGAAATAGTTATTTCTTTTTCATACAATCTCTCCATGATTGATGAGGCTGAAACAGGGATGATATCTACAACATCTACAATCTCATCTTCTATTGATCTTTGCTCCTCCACGCCAAAGTCTTCCTCATTATTGTTCCGATATTTTTCAAGTGTCTTTTCTTCAGGTTCATCTGTATTGTTATCTTTGGTTCTTTTGCCGTTTGTGCCTCTCCAAAGCCTATCCAGCACATCTCCCACAGAAAGCGCAACTCCTGCCCCCTGACTGATCAAAAAGTTGCAGCCATCGCTTAACCTGTCCGTGACTCTCCCGGGAACTGCCAGGACCTCTTTACCCTGTTCAAGAGCCTGATCTACAGTTATCTGAGTTCCGGACTTCTGCCTTGCCTCAACCACAAGAACAATATCCGCCAGCGCGCTTATAATCCTGTTGCGCATGGGAAAAAGATTAGGTTTTGGCTCAGTTCCTGGATGATACTCTGAAATAAGGCCGCCATTTGCGCATATCCTGCTATATACATCCCTGTTTTCTTCAGGGTAGCAAATGTCTACACCGCAGCCCAGAATTCCAAAGGAACTTCCTCCTGCTTCTATTGCTGCCTTCTGGCTTATGCCATCTACTCCCCTTGCCATTCCGCTTATAACCTGAACTCCCGCAAGGGCAAGTCCTTTTCCGAATTCTCTGGACATAAACCTCCCATAATCAGAGCACATGCGCGCCCCAACAATAGATACCGACGGTATCTCCGGGTTTGGAAGGCTTCCCTTTACGTATATGGCAAATGGCGGATCAGGGATATGCCTTAATCTCTCAGGAAATTCATCAGAGCACGCAGAAATAAAACTTATTCCCTGAGTTTTAAGCTTTTCTGCCTCTTTTTCAAAGTCCCAAAGCTTTCTTCTTTCGATTATTTCTTTTGCAGGCTTTATTTTTGAAGTCTTTTCTTTTACGAGGAGACTTAAGCTCTTTTCATCCATGTTAAAAATGTCCCCGCAGGTAATGCCGCTGTCTAAAATGCTGTAAATCCCCTTGTTTCCCAGCCCCGGGATATTGTATAAAAAATAGGCATATTCGTTTTCTGTCATTAGCTTACTCCTCTCTTTGGCTCCAATATTTGCCATCTGTCATTCGATAGCTTACTGCCTCCATAATATGCAGTCTTGTTATCTTTTCGCTGTTTTCAAGATCCGCAATGGTTCTGGCAATCCTGAGAATTTTGTGATAGGCTCTGGCGCTCAGCTCCATCTTAGAAAAGACACTCTCAAGATACGACTGTTCAATATTCCCAAGTGGACAATACTTTTGGATGTCTCCGGGTGACATTTCAGAATTGAACTTAAGATTTGTTCCCCTAAATCGCTCTTCCTGGATTTTTCTGGCTGCCATTACTCTCCGTCTTATGGTTTTACTTGATTCATTTAAACTTCTGGATTTCTGAGAAAGATCTGATATATCTACCCTTGGTGCTTCTACGCATATATCGATCCTGTCAAGAATTGGTCCTGAAATATGGCCAAGATATCTTTTGATCTCGTTAGATGTACATTTACACTTGTTTCTGTCCGGATAGTACCCGCAGGGGCAAGGATTTAGCGCCCCAACTAACTGAAAATCCGCAGGATAGGAAAAAGTTCCTCTGCTTCTTGCTATATGTATAAACTTATCCTCCATTGGCTGGCGAAGCATATCAAGCTTAGTCCTTGGAAATTCTGCCATTTCATCAAGAAACAAAACTCCCCTGTGAGCCAGGGATATTACGCCGGGACGTGGTATATTGCCGCCTCCTGTAAGAGCTGTCTCAGTTATGGAGTGATGCGGACTCATAAAGGGCCTTCTGGTTATAAGCGCCTGATTTTCCTTAAGTTCTCCGGCAACAGAATAGATTGTTGACACTTCAAGACTTTCCTCCAAAGAAAGTTTTGGCATGATGGATGGGATTCTTTTAGCTACCATACTCTTGCCTGATCCCGGCGGTCCCACAAGAAGCAAATGATGGAATCCTGCGGCCGCAACCTCTACTGCTCTTTTAACCGCCGCCTGACCGTTAATATCTGCAAAATCAAGGCCTTCTTCTCTGCCTAAATCCCTTTCAAATATTTCTCTGACATTCACAGTTGTGGGCTTTATGAGACTATCCCTTTCATTTTCAGACGCAGCAAGATAACAGATTGCTTCCTGAAGTGACCCTACTCCAATGATCCCGATATTATCGACAACTGCGCCCTCCATCGCATTATCTTTTGGTAAAAGAACTGTCTTTATGCCCATCTCTTTGGCCTTAGTAACGATTGGAAGAATTCCCTTCACCGGCTTAACTTCTCCATCAAGTCCAAGTTCTCCTAAGATAACCATATCCTTAACACATTTTTCTTCCAGCTCGCCCATGGCGATAAGTATCGCAATAGCCATTGGAAGATCTATCACAATGCCTTCTTTTCTAATATCTGCAGGCGACAGGTTGACCGTGATCTTAGAAGCCGGTATCTTCACACCTATATTTTTAAGAGCCACCTTAACTCTGTCACCAGCCTCCTTTACATCGCCGCTCATAAAGCCGACCATGCTAAAACCAGGGAGCCCCGTCGAAACATCCACCTCAACCTCAATAAGGTAAGACAAAATGCCCCTGACAGCTCCCGAAGTAACTGTACTAAACATAAACTTCCTCTCTCAATATCAAATTAAATATGGGTAATCAGTCTGCAAAAGAACTTTGCAAACCTCTAATGAGCATTAACAATTTAAACCAACTTGCATAATATACAACAAAAACTCCCCATTCGCAAGTCAAAAATTTACGAAAAAAATGGCTACGTACGTAGCCATTTTCTTATCTGAGCATTTTGTTTTGCATGGTGTCAGGGTCCTGAGCAAACTGAAGAGCACTCTCGCGGGATATCTTTTGAGCGCGATACAGTTCAAGAATGGCATCATCCATGGTCATCATGCCCTGTTTGCGGTATGTTTGCATATAAGTTATGAGCTGATGGGACTTTCCTTCACGGATGAGGTTTCTGACAGCGCTGTTTACATGGAGAACTTCAAAGGCTGCTGCGCGGGAAACGCCATCAGTTGTAGGAATGAGCTGCTGGGAAATAACAGCTTCCAAAACCCCTGCCAGCTGAATTCGTATCTGTTGCTGCTGATGAGAAGGAAATACATCTATGAGCCTGTCAACAGTATTGGACGCACCTATTGTATGTACTGTAGAAAGAACAAGGTGTCCTGTTTCCGCTGCAGTTATGGCAGTGCTTATGGTCTCAAGATCACGCATCTCTCCCACAAGGATTACGTCAGGATCTTCTCGAAGAGCTGCCCTAAGTGCGTTGGCATAGCTGTTTGAATCAGTTCCGATTTCCCTCTGATTTACAATTGACATTCTGTGCTGATAGGTAAACTCAATAGGGTCCTCAAGAGTGATAACATGCGCCTCTCTGTTGTTGTTGATCATATCAATGATAGAAGCCAGTGTCGTTGATTTACCGCTTCCTGTTGGGCCAGTTACAAGAACAAGGCCTCTTTGTTTCTGATAGAGATCTACCACTGTTTCCGGTATGCCAAGGCTCTCTGCTGTGGGGATCTGAGTCGCAACAACTCTAAATGCCATAGCTATGGAACCACGCTGTTTGAAAATATTTAGGCGGTAACGTCCTATTCCCGGAATAGAAAAAGACATGTCGTGCTGACCATTTTCTTCAAGCTTTTCTTTCTGCTTGTCATTCATTACTTCGTCAGCAATAAGCTTAGTATCTGCAGGCATCATCTTATCGTAATTGTCCATTGCGATAAGCTTGCCGTTTAATCGCATCTTAGGAGGAAGACCTACAGTAATATGTACGTCAGATGCACCATTTTCCTTTGCTTCTCTTAAGATATCCTCAATTTTTGACATATAAAAAGCCCCTCATTATTGTTATGTCTATAATTATGAATCTAATTAAACTAAAAAGCAATTAATATCCATATCATGTGAGTTCATCAAGCGTACTTCCATAGGAAGCCAAAAACTCATTTACAAAATCCAAAACCTCAGGAAGCTCATGGTATAAGCTTCTGATTGCTTTGCCGGTACTCTCTTTTGCAGTTCTGAATTCGCTGTTTCCTGCATTTAATTCATTTATACACTTGATAAGGGCAGACAACTTATCTGCTGCCTTTACAAGCTTTCTCATATAAACTTCATTCTCATCTTCAGAAGATTTGAAGATTTCTTCATACACAGGTCTCAAATCTTCCGGAAGCTTTTCCAAAAGCTTATTATCTGCTATAGTCTCTACCTGCTTATAGGCAGTTTTAAGATCTGCATTAAAATATTTTACCGGAGTAGGCATATCACCTGTAATGATCTCTGACGCATCATGGTAAAGACCTATAAGTGCAGCCTTGTCAGCATCAAGATTCCTGCCGTAACGTACATTTCCAATGGTACAAAGAGCATGGGCTATGATCGCAACCTCCATAGAATGCTCACAGAGATTTTCTGCCCTTGTATTTCGCATAAGTGCCCATCTGTCAATGTATTTCATTCTGGATATAAGTGCAAAAAAATTGTAATTCATCCCCACATTCTCCTCTGAAAAATATTAAGTCAGTAAAAAATCAGCCATTACTGTATTGCTTACGTCAAGTCCCCTGTCAGTCAAACGCAGTTTATGGGCCATGTTTCCATCCTCATTAAGAGAATCATATGTTTCCAATAGCCCCATTCCGATATACTTTTCAATCGTTTCAGAATACACATCATAAATGTCACGCTCAAAACAGTCTCTGAAACAGCCAACGTCCACGCCTTCAACAAGCCTTAGTCCCAGGAACATGAACTCTTCCATCTGTTCCTCTTTTGAGAGTTCCTGCACATTCTCCTTATAATCCAAAGCAGCATCGCTCTCAAAGGCCCTTTTATACTGACCCATGTCAGTAATGTTATTCCACCTGGTGTTTTTTATCATGGAGGAAGCTCCAAGGCCTAACCCAAGGTAGTTACCGCGTTTCCAATAAACCTTATTGTGAAAACACTCTGTCTTTTTACTTATAGCATAGTTGGATATCTCATACCTGTGGTATCCATTTTCAGCCAAAAGACTCTTTGTCTCATGGTACATTTCCCTATCCAGCTCTTCAGATGGAAGACTGAGCTCCATATCATAAAATGGAGTTCCTTCTTCTACTATCAGGCTGTAGGCTGAAATATGCTCAGGCTTTAAACTGATCACCTTTTTTACTGTAGCAAGGTATGACTCAAGGCTCTGGTCAGGAAGCGCACTCATAATGTCGATGTTAATATTATCAAAGCCGGCTTTTCTTGCATTTTCATAGGTCTCATAGAACATCCTGCTGTCATGCACCCTTCCGAGCTTTTTAAGTTCATCATCATTCAGCGACTGAGCTCCAATGCTAAGCCTGTTAAATCCAGCCTCCCTGTATGAAAAGAGCTTTTTTCTCATTGCAGAAGCAGGATTGGCTTCAATACTTATTTCTGCGTCCGCGGACACATTAAAGCGTTGTTTTATAAGGCGCAGCGTGTCACATATCTCTTTTGCATCAACAAATGAAGGTGTTCCTCCACCAAAAAATATGGATCTGACATCGTAATCCACAAATTCCGGTGAAGAAATAACAATTTCCCTCCTAAGTGCCTCAAAGTAGCTTTTTATCAGATCGTCATTTGCAGGAAAAGATAAAAAGTCGCAGTACAGGCACTTTTTTACACAAAAAGGAATATGAACATATAGTGATAGATTATTTTTCATCTTAATCGGTATTATCAAGCTTAAGAACTGAAAGGAAAGCTGCCTGTGGCACTTCAACATTACCAATCTGGCGCATTTTTCTCTTACCTTCCTTCTGCTTCTCAAGAAGTTTCTTTTTACGTGTTATATCACCACCATAGCACTTGGCAAGAACGTCCTTACGATAAGCCTTAACAGTTTCTCTTGCGATTATCTTGCCACCGACTGCTGCCTGGATAGGTATCTCGAACAGATGCCTTGGAATTTCCTCTTTAAGCTTCTCGCACATCTTACGGCCTCTCTCATAGGCTCCGTCTTTGTGGACAATAAATGAAAGTGCATCGACCTCTTCTCTGTTGATCAGAATATCGAGCTTAACAAGTTCAGACCTCTCGTAGCCTTTAAGTTCATAGTCAAAAGATGCATATCCTCTTGATCTTGACTTAAGGGCGTCAAAGAAATCATAGATGATTTCGTTAAGTGGAAGCTCGTACTTAAGAATAGCTCTTGTCTGCTCAATATAATCAGTACTGAGGTACTTACCACGTCTCTCCTGGCAAAGCTGCATGATAGCGCCCACGTAATCAGTTGTAACCATGATCTCGCCGTTTACGATAGGCTCTTCCATATATTCTATTTCAGATGGATCAGGAAGATTAGTAGGGTTAGTGAGGTCAAATACTGTTCCGTCTGTCTTATGAACCTTGTAAACAACGCCGGGGGCTGTAGTTACAAGATTCAGATCATACTCTCTTTCAAGTCTTTCCTGAATAACTTCCAAATGAAGGAGTCCCAAAAAGCCTGCTCTGAAGCCAAATCCAAGAGCCTGAGATGTTTCAGGTTCATAGAAAAGAGATGCATCATTGAGCTGGAGCTTTTCAAGGGCATCACGAAGGTCTGAATAATGCGCAGAATCTGCAGGATAAAGTCCGCAGTACACCATAGGCATAACCTTTTTGTATCCGGGAAGTGCTTCTGCACATGGATTTGCAAAATCAGTAACCGTATCACCAACTCGTGTATCCTGAATATTCTTGATGGATGCTGTAAAGTAACCTACATCTCCGGCAGAAAGCTCATCACTGGCAATAAATCTTCCGGGGCCAAAATATCCTACTTCTACAACCTCGGCCTCAGCACCTGTTGCCATGAACTTCACCTTCATGCCCTTTTTGATAGCACCATCTCTTACACGAATAAATACAATAACGCCTCTGTAGGAGTCATAGACACTGTCAAAGATAAGAGCTGTCAAAGGCTTGGTGGAATCACCATTGGGAGCAGGAATCTTGTGAACAACCGCCTCTAATACATCCTCGATTCCAATTCC
>JAFPVA010000107.1 GCA_017413105.1 Butyrivibrio sp.
GGATATAAAATCCAAGAATGTATCAACCAAGCCATTTGAAGGCGACTAACGTCGCAGGGCTTGGTTGACTCTTGAATCATGTTCTCACGAAACCCGCAGCAAGTGCGGATTTCTGTAATTTTATCCAAGAACTCATACATTTTAGAAGATATCATATGTTTATCGTTTAATTTAAAACATTTTAAACTAATAAAGCAAGAAATCAAAGTTTGACAATATATAAACAATGCCGAATATATATTGTGGTATAAGATGAATCCAAACACAAAATTGGACAGTATGCACAAAATGCTGCCCAATTTTTTTATATTCTGACGTTAAATATTCTGAAACGAACTGTTGAAGTTTAGAAAAAAATATAGTATTCTATATTCACCAAGTTGTTTTGAAAAAACTAAAATAATAAAGCCTAATTTAAAATAAATTTAAAAAGGAGACGCCATGTTTAAACTCTGCATCAATCCAAAGAGCCACAAAGGACACATAAATCCTGAGATTCAGGGACATTTCTCGGAGCACCTTGGAAGAGGTATTTACGAGGGTCTTTATGTAAAAGACAGCGACAACATCGATAATGTCGACGGAATGCGTAAGGACGTTGTTGAAGCTCTTAAGGAACTGAAGGTCCCGGTTCTTCGCTGGCCCGGCGGATGTTTTGCCGATGAATATCACTGGAAGGACGGCATCGGCCCTAAAGAGAACCGCAAGAAGATGATCAATACTCACTGGGGTGGAGTTGTTGAGGATAACAGCTTTGGTACCCATGAGTTCATGGAGCTCTGTGATCAGATCGGCTGCAAGAACTATGTAAACGGTAATCTTGGCAGCGGAACAGTTCAGGAGATGTCAGAGTGGGTTGAATACATGACCTTCGAGGGCGTTTCTCCCATGGCGGACCTCAGGGAAAAGAACGGACATAAGGATCCATGGAAGGTTGACTATTTCGGAGTTGGTAACGAGAACTGGGGCTGCGGCGGAAATATGCCGCCTGAGTTCTACGCAAATCTCTATCGCAGATATCAGACCTATGTAAGAGACTACAAGCAGGGAGAACATCTTTTCAAGGTTGCCTGCGGTGCAAATGTGGATGATTACAACTGGACCGAGGGCGTAATGTCAAATGCTCATCGCTTCATGGATGGCATATCCCTTCATTATTACACACATCCGGGCGGATGGGAGAATAAGGGCAGTGCCACAGAGTTTGACGATAAGATGTGGTATCAGACCCTTTCCAAGACTCTTTTCATGGAGACTCTAATAAACAAGCATCAGGCCATCATGGATAAGTATGACAGAGACCACAGGATTGGCATCATTGTAGATGAGTGGGGAACCTGGTATGACTGCGAGCCCGGTACAAATCCCGGATTCCTCTATCAGCAGAACACTATAAGAGATGCCCTGGTTGCGGGAATCAACCTGAACATCTTCAACAAGCACTGCGACAGAGTAAAGATGGCAAATATCGCCCAGATGATAAATGTACTTCAGTCTGTAATCCTTACAGACGGAGAAAAGATGATAAAGACTCCTACCTATCATGTTTTCAATATGTACAAATATCATCAGGATGCAGAACTTTTAGAGAGCTTTGTTGAGACCAAGCAGATCGGTCTTGTGGATGAATACATGGTTCCGAACCTTACAGAATCTGCTTCCCTCGGAACAGACGGCAAGGTTCATGCAACAGTTACAAACCTGTCCTGCAGCGAAGGCTACGAGCTTAAGGTTATGCTGGCAGATACAGAGATAAAGAGTGTAAGCGGCGAGATCGTTGGAGGAGAGATGCATCTCCACAATACCTTCGAGGAGCCTGAGAACGTAACAGTAAGGAAATTTGAAGATATTAAGTCCGGAGACAAGGGAGAAGTTACTCTTACAATTCCGGCAAGCAGTGTAATTCATTTAACATTTGAGATTTAAACAGGTAATTGCCGCTGTAATAAATTTAGGGAAGTGGCGATTTCCGATTGGGAGCAGGGTATGAGCACTGGATATAAGAGGAAACTGCAGAAAGTATTGGGGCTTGCGCTGGGGGCGGCTTTGGCGGCCGGAACAATCGAGGCTCCTTCTATAGCATATGCAGCCGGCGGAGCTACAGGTAACACAGCTGTTTCAGGGGATGTTGCCGGTACAGAGAGACTGTCCGAGAATTACACCCATGTCAGTGCAAAATACTCTAAGAAGGACTATAAGGGCGAGGATGTTCTTATCCCGATGGAACAGTCGCTGACAGAAGGTCAGCAGTTTCTTACAGAAGACAACCATGATTATGACGGGCAGGTCGCTGCGGTAAAGCATGGGGATGCGATAACCCTCACGGCGGATGTGCCTGAAGATGGTCTTTACTGGCTGTCCTTCGACTACCTTTCTTATGACTCATCAATTCTTCCCATCAAACTTTCTTTTACCGTTGATGGGGAATATCCCTTCTATGAATCCAGAAGCCTTGTGTTCGAGACCACCTGGATTCAGGAGGGGGACACGGATATAGACAGATATGGCAACGAGATCGTGGCTCTGCCCGATAAGCTCATCAGATGGGAAAAGAAATATCTGGGGGATTCAAGTTACAGATATTCCATGCCGCTTAAGCTGGAGCTTTCAAAAGGGGAGCATGAATTTGGCATAACTGTCAGGGAGGGGACACTTCTTCTGGGGAATCTTATTCTTTCTTCTCCAGAAACAATTCCCGAATATACTGGTTCAGAAAAAGCAGAGGGTAATCAGCTCATTACCATAGAAGCTGAGGACTTCTCTGAGAGAAATGATTCATCTATTCACGCAGCCTTTGAATATGACAATACCTTGAGCCCTCTCTCGGCAAAAGAAAAGGTTCTTAACATCATCGATGAGGAATCCTTTGATACAGCAGGGCAGAAGGTTACATATTCCTTTGATGTGACAGAGGCAGGGTATTACGATCTGGCCATGAACTACAGGCAGTCAGAGAAAAATGATTTTCCTGTATTTGCTGACATCAGAATAGACGGAGAGATTCCAAATACAGCCTTTGAAGGTTACAGCATTGAGTCTGCCACAGACTTTACCACCAGGACATTTAAGGACGATCAGGGAAATGCTCTCAGTGTATATCTTGAGCCAGGTCAGCACAGCGTATCTATTACCCTTGTTCAGGACAGGATCAGATATGCCATTGAAAAAGTGGATGAGATCATGAGTGGTATCTCGGATCTTTCCCTGGAAGTAACAAAGGTTGCCGGAACCAACAAGGACAAATACAGGGATCTTAAGCTTACAAGATACATTCCTGATCTTGAGGACAGATTGCGGACCTGGATCACAGAGCTCAGAAGCCTTGCAGAAGAGGCGACGGTCTTCGTTGATGCAAAAGAGGGAAAAGACGTAGCGGCTTTCTCATATCTTTTGATAGCAGCGGATCAGCTGGAGAGCCTTGCAGAGGAACCGGATGAGCTGGTTTACAGAGTGGATGAGCTGTCCACCTCAGTAAACTCCATCAATACACAGATAGCGAACTTTGTTGATCTTATAGGAAATAACAACCTGGCTATAGACAGAATTTATGTATATCAGGAGGGAGCAAAGCTTCCGAAGGGCCTTGGACTTTTTTCTTCCATAGGAATGAACCTTTCAAGATTTGTTAATTCCTTCTTTGGACAGTCCTATTCAGCTTCAAGTTCCAACAAGGAACACATTCAGGTGTGGGTCAACAGGCCAAGACAGTATGTTGAGATCATGCAGAAGATGATCGACGAGCAGTTCACACCAAAGACCGGAATAGAAGTTGACCTGTGTCTTATGACAGATGCCCAGAAGCTGATCCTTTCCAATGCATCGGGAGATACCCCGGACATTGCCACGGGAATCAACTATTCAATTCCTTTTGATCTGGCCATAAGAGGGGCACTGGTAGACCTTACACAGTTTGATAACTATAAGGAAGTTTTCGGAAGATACGGAGACGGACTTCTTGTTCCTTCAATTGTAGGCGAGGGGCTCTATTCCCTGCCTGAGACCATGAACTTTTACGTTCTGTTTTACAGGACAGATATCCTTGAAAAGCTGGGCCTTGGAGTTCCGGAGACCATGGATGAACTCATCGGAATGCTAACAGACCTTCAGATGAGAGGACTTAATGTTTTCTATCCAACAGCAGCCATGCTGGCCATGAGAAACTACCACGGAACAACTCCTCTTATTTATCAGAACGGAGGAAAGCTCTACGGGGATACGGCTCTTGATATAGAGCTTGATTCAGAGGAAACCGTTGAGGGCTTTACGGAGCTTACAGAGCTCTTTACCCTCTACAATCTGCCGGTGGATGTGCCGAACTTCTATCAGCATTTCAGAAACGGAGATCTTCCTCTGGGAATGGCAGACTTTAACGCCTACAACCTTATCCTGAATGCGGCACCTGAGATCGCAAACTCCTGGGATATAGCACTGATTCCCGGAATAAAGGATAAGAAGACAGGAGAAATACTAAGATACACAGCGGGCGGAGCAGAGAGCACAGTTATGTTCCACTCCGACAGAGAAAGAGAAGAGAAAGCATGGGCTTTCATGGACTGGTGGTCTACAGCCGAGGTTCAGGCTGAGTTTGGACAGAGGCTTCAGATCCTCTACGGAGATGAATACATCTGGCCCACAGCAAACCTTGAGGCCTTCAGTAGCCTCCCTTATCCCACAGATGATAAGGACATCATCATTGAACAGGCAGGATATATGCTTGAAGCACCAAGACTTCTTGGAGGCTACATGATGGAGCGAGAGACCAGCAATGCTTTCAATGACATTGTTGTAAATGGTGAAACAGTAAGATCCCGAATTGACGAAGCAGTCAAGACAGTAAAGAGAGAGACAGAGAGAAAGCTTGAAGAATTCGGATACATAGACAGTGAGGGCAATGTCCTCATGGAGTATGAAACACCTTCAGTTGAGAGGGTTAGAGAGATATTAACCAGATAAGAAAGGTAATGCACATGTCACCAGTAAAATCCAAAGTTGGAAACCGAATACATTCAAACAGAAATGGATATGTATTTGTGGCTCCTTATGCCATCTTGTTTATCATATTCATCCTGGCGCCTGTAATTATGGCGGTTATCCTTTCCTTCACGAATTTTAATGCTATTCAGTGGCCCAACTTTGTTGGATTTTTAAACTACATTAACCTCATAACCGGCGATGATGTTTTCATGAAATATGTTCTTCCTAATACTGTAAAATATGCGCTCATCGTCGGCGTAGGGGGGTATGTGCTGGCATTTTTGCTGGCATGGGGGTTATCAAACCTCACCAAGGGACCAAGAACAGTCTTTGCCCTTATCCTCTATTCGCCCAGCATGACCACAGGTGTTGCCATGGCGGTTCTCTGGAAGATCATGTTTACCGGAGATCAGACAGGCTACCTTAACAGCTGGCTCATGGATATTGGGGCCATTACCGAGCCTATCATCTGGCTCACAAACGTAAACTACCTGCTCCCTATCATTATCATCATCGGACTTTGGAGCAGCATGGGTGTTGGCTTCTTATCAATCCTGGCAGGACTCCTCAACGTGGATGAGGCCCTGTACGAGGCAGCAGCCATCGATGGGGTAAAGAACCGCTTCCAGGAAATGATCTACGTGACCATCCCCAGCATGAAGCCTCAGATGCTCTTTGCGGCGGTAATGCAGATTGTTGGAGCTTTCCAGAACGGTATGATCTCAACACTTCTTGCAGGAAACCCTACACCGGGATATGCAGGACAGCTGATTGTAAACCACATCGAGGACTACGGTTTTATAAGATATGAAATGGGTTATGCGGCAGCAGTTTCAGTGGTACTGCTCCTTATAGTACAGATATTCTCATCGGTATCCACCAAGCTTTTCGGTGATGCGGACTAATTTGAAGGAGAGAAAAAATGGCGGCTTACAGAGGACACAGAACCAATCCCGATAAGTTCGAAAAGAGCCAGATAAAGATTTATCTTTTGATTCTGCCAATGGTTCTTTTAACGGGACTTCCAATAGTTTTCATAATATTCCATGCGTTTAAGCCCATGGAGGAGCTCTTTGCCTTTCCTCCCAAGTTTATAACCCTGAATCCTACACTGGATAACTTCAGAAAGCTGGCCAAGGCTTCCAGAAGCGCGGGAATACCAATAAGTAAATATGTGTTCAACAGCTTGTTTATCACAGCTACCGTGGTTTTTGGGTCACTGCTCTTTTCCACCATGGCGGCCTATGCCCTCTCAAAGCTTAGGTTCAAGGGCAGAAATGTGATGATGCAGATCAACCAGATAGCCCTGATGTTTGTATCTGTGGCAGTAATGATCCCCAGGTACCTCATCGTCAACAAGCTTGGAATGATCGATACCTACTGGGCAGAGATCCTTCCGCTTATAGCACTTCCTGTAGGTCTTTTCCTGATAAAGCAGTTCGTGGATCAGGTGCCGGATTCTCTTATAGAAGCCGCCTACATGGATGGGGCAAAAGAGTGGCAGATATACCTTAAGGTAATCCTTCCTCTGATAAAACCCGCCATCGCCACTGCGGCAATACTGGTTTTCCAGCAGGTTTGGACAAACCTTGAGACTTCAAACTACTACATAAATGATGATTCATTAAAGAGCCTTGCTTTTTATATGAACACACTGACATCAACAACTACGACAAATACTGTGGCAGGACAGGGTGTTGCGGCTGCAGCTTCCCTCATTATGTTCCTGCCCAACCTGATACTTTTCTGCATTCTGCAGAAGAACGTAATGAATACAATGGCACATTCCGGTATTAAATAAGGGGAAATATCCGTGAAAAAGATTGGGGTTAGTAAAAGAAAAAAACATATATTTAAGCTCCTGGCCTCGGCGCTTTTAGCTGCAGTTATTACTTTTCAGATAACTGAAGTGACAGCCCTGGCGGATGCTCCTTATAAGACCTACACCGTGGATGGTTACGGCTCGGTATCCGAGACTCAGACCGCATATCTTCCCTACGAGACCATCACCAAGATCGGAGATGAGACCTTAAATGGTCCCACAGATTTCACTCTCCTTGAAGATGGAACGATGTACATCCTGGACAGCGGAAATGCCAGGATTGTGGTTTCTGACCTGGAGGGCAATCTTCTTAAGACCTTCGGAGAGGGGACACTGGTTTCTCCAAGAGGCATCTTTGTTACAAAGGATCACGTAACTTACGTGGCAGACAGGGATGCAAAGTCCATCTTTGTTTTTGACAAAGACGGGAATCTCACAGACAGCTTTGGAAGACCAAACGTGCCCATGTACGGCGAGACTCAGGACTTTTTACCCTTAAAGATCATAGTAAATGACGCAGGCACAATGTATGTGATCTGCGAATCAAATACAAACGGTGTTGTTGAGATAAGCCCCGTGGATAACGGAACTTTCCTGGGATACTTTGGTACAAACTCCACCAACAGCAGCATACTGACCATCATCTGGCGTGCAATCCTGACAGATGCCCAGCGTGCCAAGATGAGATCCAATATACCTTCAACTCCCGATAACATGGCTATCGATGATAAGGGAATTATCTACACTGTAACAAGAGGCGAGGGAGACGGCACAGTAAAAAGACTCAACATCGCCGGGGTAAACATGCTGGAAGCTTCCGATTACGATACAGTTCCGGCAGCCATAGCAGTGGGTAATCACGATAACTGCTTTGTGGTTTCACAACAGGGCTTCATCTACGAGTACAACAATGAAGGCGAGCTGCTCTTCGTATTTGGCGGCAAAGATGACGGACAGATGAGAATCGGCCTTTCCACCAAGGCAGAGGCAATCCAGGTGGGAACCGATGACAAGATTTACGTTCTTGATTCAGACAAGGCTCAGATCCAGATTTACGAGCCCACAGAGTTTACGGATTACCTTCACAGTGCTCTATATCTCTTTTCCAAGGGAAGATACAAGGAAAGCAAAGAGCCTCTGTCGGAAGTTCTTCAGATGAACAACCTCTTTGACTACGCCAACAAGGCCATGGGCAAAGCTCTTTACAAGGAAGAGGATTATCAGGGAGCACTGCACTACGCAAAGCTCTCCAAGGATCTTGATACCTATTCCGATGCCTTCTGGGAGATCAGAAACAACTGGTTAAGACATAATCTCACAGCGATAGTCCTTATCATTATCGGACTTCTGATCCTTAAGTTCATTGTTAAGAAGCTTGATGAGAAAAAGAACATCCTGGATGGCCCAAGGAAAATTGTGGGGGCTATCAAGGAAAAGAAACTGGTAAAAGAACTGGGCTACATGTTCTACTTCATCAGACATCCTATAGATGGCTGCTATGGCATAAAGTGGGAAAACAGAGTGTCCCTCCTTTCCAGTAACATTATCCTTTTACTGGTTATGGCATTTTATGTGATAAACAAGTATTTCTGCGGCTTTATGTTCAAGACAGTAAGAGAGGGAACCTTCGATGTTCTCTCAGATGTGGGAATGATACTGTTGGCGCTGCTTCTGGTGGTTGGCTGTAACTACCTGATGTGTACCATTAACGATGGTGAAGGAAGATTTAAGCATATTTACTGCTCCTTCCTCTACAGCTTTGCACCCTATGTGATAATGATGCCTTTCATCTTTATCCTGTCCCACGTGGTTACCTTCAACGAAGAGTTCTTTGTAAGCTTCGGAAGATTCTGCATGATAGTGTGGATCGCAGTGCTGGTAGTGATCTCCATCAGAGAGATCAATAACTATACCGTGGGAGAGACAGCAAAGATCATCTTCCTCACAATGTTTACGATCCTTATCGTATGCCTTATCGGATTCATTTTGTACGTCCTTTGGGCTCAGGTATTTGACTTCCTGCAGTCAGTTGTCAGAGAGGTGGTGTATAAAATTGGCTCATAAATATTTTTACAAAAGAATAAGTGGGCTGCTTATGGCTTCTTCTCTGTCGGTAGGACTGGCGCTTAGCCCTGTGGGAGCGATTGCAGGTTCAGGGGCCTTCGTTGGCTCAGGAACTTTTGCGAATTCAGGGGCTTTGAGGGCAGCCGGCGGATGGCTAAACACTGCTTCAGTCACCGCAAGAGCAGCAGATATGATCAACGGCCACAAGTTCCTTACAGAGAATGCCAAGTACAGGCTCTACGTAAATGAGGAAGATCTTTCCCTAGTTGTAGAGGACAAGGAAACCGGCAGCTTTATGGAATCCTCCGTAAGCTACGATGATGGCAAGAACAACAACATCTGGCTGGGAGCCATGAGATCCGCCATTGTTCTTTCTCTGATAAATAACAACTCAGATACAACCCAGGCAGATCTGATAAATGATGACAATACAAAAAATATAAAGTACACCGACGACGGATTCTCCGCAGAGATCTACTGGACCAAGTTAAAGCTTGGAATGACCCTTGAAGTAAGCCTTACCGAGGACGGCGTGGTTGCAAGGATCCCCGAGGAGTCCATAAAAGAGGATGGAAAGCAGTACTTTATAGGAACCGTAAGGATATATCCTTACATGGGCTGTTCCTATCTGGATGACAAAGAAGGCTACATGCTGGTTCCCGACGGCAACGGAGCCCTGATCTATCTTGATAACAAAGAGGGCAGATATGCCAGCGGATATTCAGGAACCATCTACGGCACAGACGTTGGATTTGAAGAGTCTCAGCAAGAAACCCTTCTATGGGACAGATACAATACAATCACGGATTCTGAGCAGGTCTTTGCTCCGGTTTACGGAATTGCCCACACTGCTGATAAAATGGCGTTCCTTGGAATCGTGGAAGACGGCCAGGAGAGAGCCTCCATCGATGTTATGCCAAACGGAGTAAGCGTTGATTACAACAGGGCCTATGCAAGGTTCGTACTCAGAAGGATGTACAATCAGCCCACCAGCGTAAATTCCACAACCGGTTCCCTTCATGTATACGAGGATGACAGAAGCCACTCAGACCTTAAGGTGAAATTCGTATTCCTCTCCGGAGAAGAAGCTACCTATGCAGGAATGGCTAACGCCTACAGACAGTATCTTTTAGATAACGGAAAGCTGACGTTAAGCGATACCTCCTACAGAACAAGGGTTGATTTCCTTGGAACTGAGCGAGAGAACTGGCTTTTGTCCACCACACCCGTGGTCATGACCACTGTTGATGAGGCAAAAGAGATTTATAAAGACCTTGAAGATAGCGGTGTTGGAAACCTTCTTACAGTGTACAAGGGCTGGCAGGCAGGTGGCCTGTATGACCTTCCCATCAGTAAGTACAAAGCGGATTCCGACATCGGAGGTACAGCGGCTCTTACAGGCTTTATAAAAGAGGCTGAGGCAGCAGGCAATAAGGTTTACCTTTACAACAACGCTCTTTTGGTAAATCCGGATGAGCAAAATGCCACCTTCAACACCATCAAACAGGTGAACAAAAGAAGATACGAAGAGAAGGAACATGCTCTTGTTTATGACACCTTCATGTACCTGACCCCTGAGAGAAGTGATTATCTTCTTGAGAAATTTGTAAAGAGCTACACCTCAAAGGGAGTTGATAACCTGGCTCTGGCCGGTATCACAAGCACTAATTTCACCTATACCTACAGCGGAGAAAAGCACACCAGATTTGAGGTGGCGGAAAGCTATGAGGCTACCACAGCTCTTTTGGCGGAAAAGACAAACATGGTCATGGAAAAACCCTGTGACTATCTTTGGAAAAACACCACAGCTTTTCTGGACATGCCGCTTTACACCTCAAGTTACATCATAGAGGACGAGAGCATTCCGTTCATGTCCATGGTTTTAAAGGGCGTTATGCCGATCTACGGCGATTACGTGAACTTTGAAGCCAACAAGAAAGAGTTCCTGTTAAAGATGGTGGAATCGGGAGTTTATCCTTCCTTCTACATCACGGACAAGGAAGCTTCGGAATTGATAAACACTAACTCAAGTGATATCTACAGTTCCCAGTATCAGGTATTTAAGGGCACAATCCTTGAATATGATAAGGAGCTCAGTGCTCTTGCAGATAAGACCTTAGGAGCAAATATTGTGGGGCATAAGATTTTGGATAACGGACTCAGAGTTGTAACCTACAGTAACGGCGTAAAGGTATATGTAAACTATGGCTCCGGCAGCCAGAGCGCAGATGGTGTAACTGTTGAGTCCATGTCCTATGTCATTAAGTAATTTGCAGTAACTACTCATTATGGAGGATCAGATGAGTCCTTTTAAGTTTAGAAAAAAGAAAAATCCTCAGGCAAAGATTGGTAAGCTTGAACGAAAACAGGAGCTTGCGGGCTATTCCTTCATAGCTATCTGGTTTGTGGGAATGTTGATATTTACTCTTATTCCCATGTGCCAGTCCTTCTACTACATGTGGTTTAAGATTAAAGCCCGAAACGGCCTACAGTTTACCTATGTGGGAACCTCAAACCTGACCCAGATCTGGATCGAGGACCCGGACTTTATTCAGGGAATCGTTGGCTATGTGTGGCAGACTCTTTTGCAGGTGCCCATAATCGTGGTATTTGCGCTGATAATCGCCATCATGTTAAACGGCAAGATAAAGTGCAGAGGACTATTCAGACTGATATTCTTTTTGCCGGTAATCATTGTATCCGGTCCTGTTATGAACATGCTGGTAAGCGAGGGTGCAGCTTCCATCCCGGCCTTGAACACTCAGGCTGTGGTAAGTGCCTTTGATATGTTCCTTCCAACGGCTATAGCTCAGCAGCTTGGAACCTTATTTGGAAACATGATCATGACCCTGTGGTATTCGGGAGTTCAGATACTTATCTTCCTGTCAGCACTACAGAAGATCGATCCGGGACTTTACGAAGCGGCAAAGATGGACGGCGGTTCTGGCTGGGAGTGCTTCTGGAAGATCACGCTTCCCACCATAAAGCCCATGATCCTCATAAACGCAGTTTACACAGTAATCTTTTTATCAAGCAACGAGCAGAATCAGCTGATAAACCTGATAAAGACAGCAATGTTCTCTGCTACAGCTGAAAGAGGCTACGGATATGCTTCAGCCATGGCCTGGATATATTCACTTCTTGTAACGATCATCGTTCTCATCTTCTTCGGACTCCTTGGTTCCAAGAAGGATGTCTACGACAGAATGGTTAAAAAGAGAAAGAAGCTGGAAAAGAAGGAAGCAAGAAACGCAAAGAGAGTAGAAAGGAGGTCTGTAAGAAATGCTAAAAAGATTGAAAAAGCAAGAAAACGTGGCAGGTTCCGCACCTACGACGGCCAGGGCGACTATTAAGTACAGACCCTCCTACGACGGACCCCGGGACTTTATAAAAAAGAACTTTACCAAGGAAAAATTCCACAGATTTTTGTTCGGAACCAAGGAAAAACAGGGATTTTTAAATCAGTTTGCGGTTTATGCGCTGCTGATAGCGATTGGGTTCGTGTATCTGTACCCGGTGTTTTATATGTTCAGCACCAGCTTTATGAATCAGGCTGACCTGTTGGATGCCTCGGTAAAGTGGATCCCCAGCAGGCTCTACCTTGACAACTACATTGATGCAGCAAAGTCCATGGATTTCTGGTTTAGCCTCTTAAAGGGCTTTGTGATAGCCGGTGTTCCGACAGTATTAAGTGTTATCACATGCATGATTACAGGCTATGGCTTTGCAACCTTTGAGTTCAAGGGAAAAAAGCTTTTGATGGCTCTTTTAGTTTTCAGCTACATCCTTCCGAGCCAGGTGACCATGATACCTACCTATGTTCTTTACAGTAACATGAGGCTCACCGGTACTATCTGGGCCTTTGTGCTGCCGGCTCTGGTGGCAAACGGGCTCAACGCTCCGATATTCATCCTTATCTTTTACCAGTTCTTCAGGCAGGTACCCAAGGTTCTTATCGAAGCGGCGCAGATTGACGGTGCGGGTTACTGGAAGTCATTTTTCAGGATAGCGATCCCTTCAGCGGGGCCTGCGATCCTTACGGTTTTCCTTTTCTGCTTTGTATGGTACTGGAACGAATCCTACCTGACAGAGCTCTATGTAAAGGGAATTGCCAACACCCATTCCTTCTGGAACAACCTGGTTATTCAGTTAAAAGACTTTGATTCAAGCTTTGCTTCCAGGGCAACCACCGGAGGAACAGCAACTTCACTGAATGAGTCAGTGAGAATGGCGGCTACGGCTCTCACTATTTTGCCACTGCTTATCATGTACTTCTTTATGCAGAGACATTTCGTAGAGAGTATCGACAGAACCGGTATCACCGGAGAGTAAAAAGAAACATAAATAAGATCATAACCTCGAAGGAGAGGATGATGGCACAGAATTGCGAAAGCTATTTGTAACGGAGCAATTCGTGCCAAGTTAAATGATTTATTAATTCAAAGGAGGTCCTATGAAAAAGTACAAAAGAATCATTGCAGGTCTGATGGCATCTGTCACAGTACTTGCGCAGCTTACGGCCTGTGGTTCAGGCTCAGCGGGAGCACCATCGGGGGAGGTCGACGAAAATGGTGTTACTAAGGACAATATCACACTTAGTTATTGGGGATTTGAAGACCTCGACCTTATGACTCAGCTGGCAGAGTCATTCATGGAGAAATACCCCAATATCACAGTAGAAGTTAAGCAGATGACAGACATGAGCACCGATCTTACTGCTGCAGCTTCCAACAACGAGTTCCCTGACGTGTTCATTTCAACCGACTCTGACACAGCTCTTGCAAACCAGTGGTGGGCAGATATCACAGAGTATGTTGACAATGACCCTGAGACAGGAAAGCTCATGGGAACAATACAGGAATATGGCATCGGTAAGTTTGATACAAACCACCGCTATGCTATGCCTACCTGGTATCAGCCATGTGCTATATTTGTAGATAAAAACGTTTTGGATAAGCTCAATCTTTCAATGCCCGATCCTGACTGGACTTGGGAAGATATGATAAAGCTCATCCAGGATGCAACCGTAGATGACAGAACCGGAATGAAGTATTACGGTCTTGGTTACTACAACAGACTTGATTCCCTCTATGGTATTGCAGCAGCAACCAGCTCAGAGAGAACCATCAAGGGTGAGTTCGGATTTGACGGAACAGACTTCGACCTTCAGTACTGGGCAGTAGGTGAGCAGCAGTTCTCAGATCTTAAACTGGCAGGCTATGTTGCTCCGCAGCAGAATACACAGGCCATGGAAGACTGGACAGGTGACTACGGAATGTACTTTGGTTCCACAGGTCACGTTGCAGTATTCTCAGAGGGCTGGTGGACATTCCAGAATATCTGGAACACCAACGTAGTTCAGGATGACGGCACAACTGTTTACTATCAGGATCTTTATGACATGGATATATATCCATACGTAACACCTTCAGTAACAGGAGAAAAAGAGCATAACGTTCTCGGAAACATGTATCTTGGCGGCGTTTCCTATGCATCAAAGTATCCTTATGAGGCATATATGCTTCTTAAGTACATGAACTGGGGTATAGACGGCTGGAAGAAGAGAGTCGAGATCTATGCAGATGAGACCAATGTTAACTCTTCAGGAGTACCGCTTAAGGCAGCTAATATGCCAATGCCTCTTACAACAGATGAGGAAGTTTGGACAGCTTACAAGGCAATGTTCCCTCAGGATGCTGAGCACAAGGAGTATTGGGACAGATTCTTTGACAACATAAAGAGACCGGTTCCTTACGGATGGTACAACATCGCAGGCTACTGGAACTTCTGTGATCAGTACTTCAACTCACAGACAGCTCCCGGCGTATCTTCAGCAGGTATCCACAACATCATCGATGAGGGTCTTGGAAAAGCAGCTGACTATGTTGAAGAAGCAAATCTTCAGGCAAACTATTATCACGCACTTTACATGATCGCTTACTTCGGACATGACGGATATGACGTCCTTTCAGATGATGAAATTGCTTGGTATCAGAGCGTAGTTGATGCAGGCGGAGTTATGACCGGAATCGGAGAGAGACCGGTTGGAGATAAATAAGGAGGAAAGTATGAAGGGTAAAAAACTATTATCAGCTTTACTTGGTACTGCCATGGTAATGGGGTTAATGGCTGGCTGTGGTAAGACGGCAACTGAGGCTCCGGCCCAGGAGAAAGCAGAGGAAGCCCCTGCTGCTGAAGAAGCAGCTACTGAGTCGGTAGCGGCCTCTGAGATACCTCAGGACTACAAGTATTATTTTTCAATGGATGGCGGCGAAGCAGGGGTTAAGGCAGCTATCCGTGACACAGACGCAACACCGATGGTACAGGCTACAGACGCAGAGGTTGTTTACATCCCCGGCGTAAAGGGAAATGCGGCTTACACCGATGGAAATCAGGGGCTTAAGCTGGATGTTAACGGTGTCGGCGATAAGTACACAGTTTCTTTCTGGGTTTATGCGGCAAGAAATGCCGAGTATATGCCTACTCTTCAGTATGGTCCGGATATGCACGGTGATGCCACAGGCGGTCAGCACTATGTAAACTTTACCTGGGCAAGCTGGAGTCCTTCATCTGATGAACTTTCATATCCAAGTGTATGGGCATATGATCAGAACGCAGAAGGCTCACCATGGCCTAACTGGTATGCAGATGAGGTTAACGCTCACACAAGAGAGTGGGTTAACATCACTATGACAGTGGACCCTGCGGATGTTTCTGCAGACGGCACAATGATCGAGGCAAAGCTCTATATGAACGGCGAGCAGCTTCACGGTACTGATGCCGAGGGCAATGTAAGACCTGTAAACGTTGTTAAGGGGGCAATGGATGCTTCTGACAACTTTGATTTCCTTCTTGGTATCAACTACTGGGATGCCATCATGAAGGGAGCATTCGACGAAGTATATGTTTATGACTATGCTCTTGATGCAGCACAGGTTAAGGCTCTTTATGAAGCTGGGGACACATCTGTCGCTTATCAGGAACCTGCTCATGAGTTTAAGGTTTATGCAGACGAGACAGCAATAGATACTATCGGTAAGACAGACCTTTCTCTTGGCGAATATGCAGACTGGTCAGAGGGCTTTGAGCTTCCTAACGGCGCAACAAAGATCGTTAAGCTCAGAAACTTCTCAGATGGTGAAGATGCTACACATAACTTTGCTGTTGGATTTACAAGTGAGAAGAATGATGCACACACAGAGCCTTCAGGGGATAAGATTGCGCTTGTAAGAGCTGATGCTTATGCAGAAACACCATCAGGAAATTCAATTGATAACGCTTCAGACTTTGAGACCTACTACAGCTGGGGCAACTGGAATACATGGCTTTCACAGGTAATGAGAGAGACAGAAGCTACTCTTACTATTTCAAGAGCAGATGACAAACTCAAAGTTGATGCAATAATGACAGACTACAACGGAACAGAGAATCAGATGACCATGTCTGTTAAGACAGACCTTACAGCTGAGGATCCTTGTTTCTTCCATATTACAGGAAATAAGTGCTACATTGATCTTCTTAGCGTTGAGGATCCATTCTCAATCGTTCCTGCTGCAAATGCACTTGAGACAATCGGTGACGTAAACCTTAAGAATGGCTGGTGGACAGACTGGACAGAGGCTTATGAGATCAAGGACGGCGAGACAAAGGCAGTAAGATTCAACAACTACTCAGATGGTATAAACAACTGGGATAACTACGTATTTATGTTCACAAATGAGTACACACCGGCTCATGAGAATCCTAACTCAGACGGTGCAGGTTCAGCAGATCACGTAGAGTATGCAGCAGTTCGTGCAGATGCCTACGGATGGGATGATACATTTACTCAGGCTTATGAGACAAGCTGGGGCGACGACTGGGCAGCATGGCTCTCAGCTATGAGAAATGCAACAGTAAATATGTACATCACAAGAGATGGCGGTAACATCGTTATGGATGCAACCATCGTTGATGCTAAGGGCAACGTATTTACAAACAAGACTACTCTTGAGAGCGGACTTAAGGCGGATGATCCTATATTCTTCCTTATCACCTGCGAGGAGTGCTACCTTGAGCTTCTCTCTGTTGAGAACTTCGTTGAGAAGGTTGGTTCAGCTGATTATACAAACGGCTGGTGGACAGACTGGTCAACACCTATCGAGATTGCAGACGGAACAACAACTGTAACTCTTAACAACTACTCAGATGGCGTTAACAACTGGGACAACTATGTTCTTGTGTTCACAAACGAAGAGACACCGGCACACGAGAATCCTAATGCGGATGGCTCAGGTTCAGCTGATCACGTTGAATATGCAGCAATCCGTGCAGATGCCTACGGATGGGATGACACCTTTAAGCAGAGCTTTGAGACAAGCTGGGGCGATGACTGGGCTACATGGCTCAATGCTATGAAGGATGCAAAGGTTACTCTTACCATCAACAGAAAAGGTGGAGACATCACAATCGATGCTGATATCGAAGGTGGTGACGGTGAGAATTACAAGAGCACAACTACCATGACAAGTGCGCTCACAAGTTCAGACAAGATCTACATGCTCGTAACCTGTGAGGAGTGTCTTGTAGAGATTCTTTCAATTGAAAAGTGATCTATAAAAAGAGTTTTTGGAGTGAGTTTTAGCTAATTTTAGGAGGTGCTCCGGGAGCTTTCGCTTCTGGAGCGCTTCTTTTTGAAAAAAACTATGATTTTTGTGGGGGACAGGTGATGGAAACAAGACCAAGGAACGGTGTTATAACTGAGTACAACAATCCTTTTATTGAGCAGAGAGCAGATCCGTATGTATACAGACACACTGATGGAAGCTACTATTTTACAGCATCGGTTCCTGAGTACGATAAGATAATTTTGCGAAAGAGTGATACACTTTTTGGCCTTAAAGATGCCGAGGAAAAATGTATCTGGAAAAAGCATGAGTCCGGCGATATGAGTAAACATATCTGGGCTCCTGAGCTTCATTATATTGATGGCAGATTCTTTATCTATTTTGCCGGCGCAAGAGAAGAAGATAAGTGGAGACTTCGCCCTTATATCTTGGAATGTGAGGGACAGGATCCAATTAATGATAGATGGATTGAAAGAGGAATGATACAAAGAAGCGATGACGATATATACTCTTTCAAGGCTTTTAGTTTAGATGCTACAATACTTGAGAATAAGGGCGAGTATTATTATATATGGGCAGAAAAGGTTAGTGTAGGCATTCAGATTTCCAATATTTATATAGCAAAAATGGAATCGCCAACTAAGCTGTCTACTGCGCAGGTTCTTTTGACAACTCCGGACTATGACTGGGAGAGAGTTGATATCTGGGTAAATGAAGGACCGGCGGTCCTGAAAAAAGATGGAAAGATATTTCTTACATATTCCGCCAGTGCAACAGGCGAGTGCTATTGCCTGGGAATGCTCAGTATCGATGAGGACGCGGATCTACTGGACCCAAGAGAGTGGAAAAAAGAAAAGAAGCCGGTTCTTTGTTCAGACAGGGAAAAGGGATTTTACGGCCCCGGTCACAACAGCTTTACAAAGCTTCCTGACGGCAGAGATGTGTGCGTGTTCCACGCAAGGACATATCTGGAGATTGAGGGAGATCCCCTCTATGATCCCAACCGACACACCATGTTGATGGAAGTAAAGTGGAACGATGAGGGCTGGCCTGTTTTTGACTATAATAATGTCTTGAAGGCATGAATTAAATTTCAGGAATCCACATAAATGTTGTTTGTGTGAGAACAGGATACAGCGACAAGGAGTGAGGAATTGAAAAGAAGTATTATTGGTGCACTTTTTACAGCGGTGGCATGCGTGATGCTCTGTGCTGGATGCGAAAGTGGTACAGATGCCAGCAATGTGGTGAATAGCAAAAATGACACGGCAGGGAGTGAGGCTAAGATTGAAGCCGGTTTTGAACAGACCAAGGATGATATAACCGTTACCCTGACAACGGACAAGGACAGTTATGAAGCCGGGGAAGTAGTTCACTACGAACTGACCATAACCAACAACAATCCGGATTACACCATAAACGGCAAGAAGTTCAACTACACAAATAAGGGACTGGTACCGGAGAGTGACGCCTCAATGCCGGATACCTTCGATACCCTAAGGAGCGGTTCAAGTATTACTCTTAAGGGCAGCCTTATCGGAGGAAATTCAGGAAGTCCGGGAGTCAGCAGCGGTGCTTCAGAGCAGGATGTTGTGAACTTCAGGCCCTATGTGGAGATAAACTATGGCGGCGAAGAAGCTATGGTCAGATGCGTTCTTAATCTGAAGCTGGTCATGGTGGTTCAGCAGTTTGGAGGAAATGCGATGACAAATAAGACAGCCTGCTGTCATGATCCATCCATATTTAAGGATAAGGATGGCACCTACTATATTTTCGGAACCCATATAAGCGCATCCTCCACGAAGGATCTTTTTGACTGGACCGAGCTAAATGATGAGTTCAAAGCAGCTCTTTCAAAGGAGACAAGGGATCAGATAAGACAGTGGAATAAAGATAATACGGTAGACTGGAACTCATATCTCTGGGCTCCCGACATCATCTATTCTGAGGAGATGGGAAAATACCTTATTTACCTCAGCGCCAACGGAGATGACTGGAAGTCCAACATAGTTCTTTTGACTGCTGACGAAGTCATGGGACCTTATGAGTACGCAGGGAGCATAGTTTACGGCGGTTTCGATGAGACAAATTATACGGAAACGGATGTGCCAAAGGTCCTCGGAGAAGGTGAGCTTCCGGAGAGGTATCTGATAAACGGAGTTGGCAACAAGAAGTGGGGCGATAAGTTCCCTAACTGTATCGATCCCTGCGCCTTCTATGATGCGGAGGGCAATCTTTGGATGACCTATGGCTCCTGGTCCGGCGGAATCTTTATGCTGGAGCTGGATGAAAAGACAGGACTCAGAGACTATTCGGTTTCTTATGAGACAGACAAGCACTCCGACGCATATTTTGGAAAGCTTATTGCAGGTGGAAACTATGTATCCGGAGAGGGCTCCTATATACAGAAGATAGGAGATTATTACTACCTGTTTATTTCTTATGGCGCTCTGCAGGCAAAGGGCGGTTACAATATCAGAGTCTTCAGATCGGAAAAGCCCGACGGACCATACGTTGATGAAGTTGGCAATACTCCTTTCTATGATTCCTACTCAATGAACTTCAATCATAGCTGCGGAATCAGACTTTTTGGCGGCTACAGATGGAGAAGCATGAGTGTGGGACAGGTGGCTCAGGGACATAACTCTGCTTTTGTGGACGATGACGGAAAGGCATATATTGTTTTCCACACAAGGACTACAAACGGAAGTGAGCAGCATTATGTGAAGGTTCACCAGCTGTTTGTCAATGAGGACGGATGGCTTGTGGCAGCGCCTTACCTCACAAATGGTGAGACTCTCGATGAAAAGGGACTTGACCGAAGCGATATTATAGGCGACTATGAAGTAATAATCCACAGGCTGAACATCAATTATGGTGAATATGAGGTCAATGGTGTTGAGCACATTTCCCTGAATGAGGACGGCTCGGTCACCGGAGACTATGAAGGAAGCTGGGAAGCAGTGGATGGAACGGCATACCTTAGGCTTACAACTTCAGAGGATACCTACAGCGGTGTTGCCTTAAAGATGAAGATCGAAGGCAGCAGCATTGATACAACGGTATTTACATGTCTTGGTCAAAAGACACAGGTGACATTTTGGGGAAGCAGACAATATGAGTGATGAGATTTATCATGATGATAAAAAGGACTTTGTGGAATCGCTAAAAAAATCTGCGAACAAAGTCAAAGAAGAGAAATACGACGAGAAGCTTGACGTAAAGGATGTGGCAGTGGACATTTTAAGCGTTCTTTTTAAAGCGTTAGTCGGCTTTGGCTGGATGATGTTGATGCTTCTTATCATCAGTTTTGTGTCGCTTAGTTATATACATTTCGAGATCAAGACGATGTTTATTGTCTCGATACTGACGGGTGTGGTTGTTGGGATTTTTGCTTCACTTAAAACCTGGCGGAAATATATTGGAAGAAAAAAATAGAAAATAAGAGGGCTGCCTCTCTAGTTGATCATTTATAAGTAGAATTTGGCTATTTACCTATCTGCTTATAGAAAATCAATTAGAGTGACAGCCTCATTTTTGCTCATCATACGGAGACATCGAATCCTCCGCTTAAAGTGGGAGCAGCCATTGAAGCTCCGGCAGCGGCTCCGGGCATAGATATTACCGGAGTGATCTGTTGGGAACTTCCACCGGAGAATACAGCAGAAGGCGAAGAAGCACCGGTAGGCATTCCTGCCGCAGAAGCCTGCTTATTCTTTTCATGTTCCATAATCCCTTTAAGGTATTCCTTATCGGCCTCTGCTATTTCTTTCATTTCCTTTCCGCGATGCTTGATCTTGAGCAGCTTTAGATCATCCTCGGACATATTTGGATTCGGTGCATACATGGTCTCGGCAAGCTCGGTAAGATCCATATCTTCAAGCATTTCAGACATTTCTTCAGAGAACTCATCCATGAGCTGTGACATGGAATCATTTGACGATTCGGCAATGAGCTGAGCATTTTCAGCATTCTCAGCTGCCAGTTCTTCCATCTGGAGTCTCATCTCGTATTGAGACATATTTATTTCCTGCTGAAGGGATTCATAGATGGTTCCATAATCAGTGGCGTCATAGTCAGCATCCACATCCAGGTATTCTTCATCAGGACATTCTTCAGGATTTTCTTCCTCAGGATTCTCAGCTTTTTCTTCTTCCTTTTCTTCCCGTATCTCTTCCATAGCTGCGCCTGCGCCATTATGGGCACGTTCCACCATTTCCTCCTGTTCAAGGTGTGCAACCTTTTTCTTTGCCACCTTTTCCATGGCCTTTGCATGGTCAATTGCAAGCTGAAGTTCTTCCTCATCGTAATCGCTGTTTCCTTTGAGGCGTTTTAGGCGCATGACCTCACGCCTTGCAGCCTGCACAGCTTTTCTTGCGCTGACAGAAGTTTTGCTGCGGACTATCTGTGAGGATATTTTTTTGAAGCTGTATTGGAACTTCTTTTTTTCAAGAGAAGCTTCTTTTGACTTATTACGGGAAGCTTTCAGCTGATCAGCATAGGAAATTGCCTGATTGACTATGCTGTGAGAGTTTTTTTCCTGCATCCTCTGGGCATACTCAGACCTGCGCAGGGAATATTCCTCTTCCGTAAAACCTTTTTGGGCATAGTTGTTCTGGGGATATGCTTTGTTATAGATATTAGAGTAGATATTATCCTTGCTCTTAATACTGATAGACATATGCATCCTCCATGACGCCGGGAGAGTCCCGAAAGCAAATTCCATTTTGCCTTATACCTCATTTTGTATATCGTCACTTCAGGCAAAAAAGTTAATGGTTGTAATTGAGGATTTTTTGAAGAGATGGAAGTGGACGTAGCCTATGGAAAAACATAGAATGAATAATAGAAAACCGGTATAGGAGCAAAATTATGTCTGAATATTTATTTGTACATTTTACAACAGATAAAAGTGGTGAACAGGAAAAAATCTATTATGCAATAAGCAGGGACGGACTAAAATGGGAGGACCTTGGCGGAGATAAACCTGTCATTGAGACAAAGCTTGGCACGAAAGGTATCCGTGATCCTTTCATAGTTTATGATGAGAGACTTGGCAAATACTTTATTATCGCCACAGACCTTAACACCAGGGTAATGAGCTGGAGTGATGCTGTCACTGTGGGCAGCAGATCTCTCTTTGTCTGGGAATCGGAGGATCTTGTTCACTGGACAGACGAGAGGCTTATCGAAGTCGGAATTCCGGGGGCAGGCTGCGTATGGGCTCCGGAGGCTGTCTTTTGCAGGGAAAAGAATGCCTGGTTTGTATTCTGGGCATCGAAGGTAAAAGAGGAGGGGGATAAAGAAGCAAAGCATCGGATTTATGCTTCTTTTACCGAGGATTTCAGGACCTTTTCCGAGCCTTTTAAGTTTATGGAGGCGGACAATGATGTAATAGATACGGATATCGTCATGGAGGATGGCTGGTACTACAGATTCTCCAAGGACGAGACCAGTAAGGCCATAATACTGGAGAGAAATAGGACTCTGCTTCCTGAAGCGGGCAATAAGTATGAAAGGGTGCCGTCAGCTCTTTTGTCAGGGCTAATGGGAGTTGAAGGACCGGAAGCCTACTATCTCAAGGACCGGAAAAAGTGGTGCCTGATAGTTGATCAGTACGCCACCGGCGGAGGATACATGCCTCTTTTGACAGACAGTCTTGCAAGTGGTAATTTTAAGCGGATTCCACAGGATGAATACGATATGGGGAGCCGCAAAAAGCGCCACGGCGGGATAATCGAGATCTCCGATGAGGAGGCCCTTAGACTTCGACAGGCATTTTGATGCGTGGCTTTTCATGAAAATATCTGCGGCTGATGTATGTAACAACCGGAAAAAATAATCAGAATAGTACATACAAAAAATGAGTTCTCTGACACAAAGCCAGGGAACTCATTCCTTTTTAGCGGAGACGGCGGGATTCGAACCCGCGTGCCCCGGAGGACAAACGCATTTCGAGTGCGCCTCATTACGACCACTTTGATACGTCTCCAGCGCTTCCAATTATAACATCTTGAATATAAAATTCAAGGTGTCAGCAAGCGGATTACTTGGCATTGAATCCATAATTTTGTATAATCAATAGTAGTGTGCGTTTCATAATGGCAATTCGACAAGTTCAAAGGAGGCCTATTCACAATGATGAGAATTGGTATGTTGACTAGTGGTGGTGACTGTCAGGCTTTGAATGCAGCAATGCGCGGCGTTGTTAAGTGTATTGCGCACAGTGGTGAGCAGGTGGAGTTCTATGGCTTTTTAAACGGCTACAAAGGACTCATCTACAGTGATTTCAGAATGCTCACTTCCAAGGATTTTTCGGGAATCCTGACCAAGGGCGGAACTATTCTTGGTAGTTCCAGAACCCCTTTTAAGACCATAAGAGAGCCTGATGAGAATGGTCTGGACAAGGTTGAGGCAATGAAGCAGAATTATTACAAGCTTCAGCTTGACTGTTTGGTTGTTCTTGGAGGAAACGGTTCTCAGAAGACTGCAAACCTTCTGAGCCAGGAGGGCCTCAATGTGGTTTCTCTTCCCAAGACTATAGACAATGATCTCTGGGGAACTGATATGACCTTTGGTTTCCAGAGTGCCGTTGATGTTGCGACTAACGTTATTGATAATATACATACTACAGCCGATTCTCATGGCAGAGTATTTATTATAGAAGTAATGGGACATAAGGTTGGATGGCTGACACTCAATGCCGGCATGGCAGGCGGTGCAGATGTTATCCTGATTCCTGAGATCCCTTATGATATCGACAAGGTATGCGAGGCTATAGACGCCAGAAATAAACGTGGCAGCAGGTTCACTATCATAGCTGTTGCCGAGGGAGCAATCTCCAAGAAGGACGCCAAGCTTTCCAAGAAGGAATATAAGGAGAAGCTTGCTAATTCTCCATATCCTTCCGTTTCCTATGAAATAGCAGAGGAAATTCAGAAGAAGACCGGCAGCGAGGTCAGGGTTACTGTTCCCGGACACATGCAGCGAGGCGGAGCTCCTGATCCATACGACAGAGTATTTGCTTCAAGGCTTGGAGCCGAGGCTGGAAAGCTTATCCTGAAAAAAGAGTATGGCTACATGGTTGCGTACAAGAACCGAGAGATAGTTAAGGTTCCTCTTTCAGAAATTGCCGGTAAGCTCAAATACGTTTCGCCGGATGCAAGCATCATAAAGGAAGCCAAGATGCTGGGAGTATGCTTTGGCGATTAATCCGTCAGGGAGATAGATTTTATTGGAAATGCGCATTGGGGATGATTTGTCTTGCGCAAAAGAAGTTTTGTAGTGGAGTAGTTTTTTAATGAGTTATGTAGCACTATACAGAAAGTTCAGACCTCCGGTCTTTGAGGATGTCAAAGGCCAGGATCATATAGTTACCACACTTAAGAATCAGATTAAATCAGATCGAGTTGGACATGCTTACCTGTTCTGCGGAACCCGTGGAACAGGTAAGACTTCTGTTGCCAAGATTCTTGCCAGAGCTGTGAACTGTGAGCATCCGGTAGACGGAAGCCCCTGCGGTGAATGCGAGATGTGCAAAGAAATCGCAGCAGGAAATAGCATGAATGTCATTGAGATCGACGCTGCTTCCAACAATGGTGTGGATAATGTCAGAGAGATCATCGACGAAGTCTCCTATTCCCCGACCAAGGGCAAAAAGAAAGTGTATATTATCGACGAGGTTCACATGCTTTCCACAGGAGCATTCAATGCTCTGTTAAAAACATTGGAAGAACCTCCGTCTTATGTTATCTTTATTTTGGCTACAACAGAGGTTCAGAAGCTTCCGATCACAATCCTTTCAAGATGCCAGAGATATGACTTCCACAGAATCACAATAGATACTATAGAAGCCAGGTTAAAAGAGGTAGTGGATGCCGAAGGCATACAGGTTGAGGAGAGGGCTTTAAGATATGTAGCCAAGACTGCGGATGGCTCTATGAGGGACTCTTTAAGCCTTCTGGACCAGTGCATCGCTTTCAACTACGGCGAGGAGCTGACCTATGACAAGGTGTTGAATGTCCTTGGAGCCGTGGATACGGAAGTCTTTCGCAAGCTCTTTTCCGCTTTGTATCATCAGGATATAAATGCTGCGCTGACACTTTTGGCGGATATAGTTATACAGGGCCGTGAGCTTTCACAGTTTGTAAATGATTTTGTGTGGTACTTGAGAAATCTCATGCTTGTGCAGGCTTCTGACCAGATGGAGGATGTCATTGACATTTCTTCCGACAATCTGGTTTCATTAAAAGAGCAGGCAGCTGAAGCGGATACGGATACGATACTTCGATATATACGTATCTTTTCAGAGTTGTCATCTCAGATCAGATATGCAGCACAGAAGCGTATACTTATAGAAATAACTCTTATAAAGCTCTGCAAACCGCAGATGGATTCCGGGGAAGGAGCTTTTGAAGATCGTATCAGGATACTGGAACAGCACGATCAGGAAAACGGCAAACTTTTGAAGGGAATGCAGAGCGGACAGGTGGTTATTGCATCTTCAGCTGCCTCCGGTGCTTCACCTGTACCGGCTCGGGAAAAGAAGGTACTGGACCGAGCGGTTCCCGAGGATATAAAAAGAGTTGTCAGTGAGTGGAGCAGGCTCCTTATGAGGATGGAAAATCCTATGAAGACCTATATGCAGAGAGCAAGGCTTAGTCTTGGCAACAACGATACTCTCCAGATTGTTTTTGACAACAGGCAGCTTACGGAGAAGTATTCAAAGGATGAGTCCAGGGAAGAACTTCAGAATTTTCTTGATGAGGCATCAGGCAAGCATATAGAATTTGAAACCAAATTTTTGGAACCCAAGCAGGTTTTTGAAGAAACTTTTGTGGATCTGCAGGGGATAAATTTTGATATAGTTACAGAAGATGAAAAGGAGAATTAAAAATGGCAAAAAGAGGTGGATTTCCAGGAGGCGGAATGCCAGGCAATATGAGTAATCTGATGAAGCAGGCACAGAGGATGCAGCGTCAGATGGAGGAGAGTCAGAAGGAACTTGAGACAAAAGAGTTCACTGCAAAAGCAGGCGGTGGTGCCGTAGAGGCAACTGTTTTTGGCAACAAGACAGTTAAGTCTGTAGTTATTTCTCCGGATGCAGTTGACCCGGATGATGTTGAGATGCTTCAGGATATGATCGTTGCAGCTCTTAATGAGGCTATGAAGCAGGCAGAGGAAGCCAGCGGAGCCATGATGAACAAGATGACTGGCGGACTTGGCGGAGGATTTCCTTTCTGATGGATCTTTACAGCGGACATATTAATCGTCTGATAGAGGAGCTTGCGTCCTTGCCGGGAATCGGAGGCAAATCAGCGCAGCGACTTGCTTTTTATATAATCAATCTTCCAAAGGACAGAGTCCATAAGCTGGCTGATGCCATAACAAATGCCAGAGAAAATGTGCATTATTGCCGGGTGTGCTGTACCCTGACTGATGATGATATCTGCCCAATATGTGGTAATCCCAACAGGGATCATAAGACCATTATGGTGGTGGAAAATGCAAGGGATCTGGCGGCATATGAGAAGACCGGCAAGTATGAAGGGGTATATCATGTGCTTCATGGGGCTATTTCTCCTATGATGGGAATTGGTCCCGGGGATATACGGCTTACAGAACTGATGCAGCGTTTGCAGTCTGAGGAAGTTAATGAAGTTATTGTTGCTACAAATTCAAGCCTGGAAGGTGAGACTACTGCGATGTATATCAGTAAGCTCATAAAACCAACGGGGATAAAGGTGACCAGAATAGCCAGCGGAGTTCCTGTAGGCGGAGATTTGGAATATATTGATGAGGTTACGCTGCTGAGGGCTTTGGAAGGCAGAACAGAACTATGAACACGATTTAACAAGAAAGTGGAGGACAGTGTAATGGCAGTAAAAAGAGAGTTTTTTGGGGAAACACAGACCGGTGCACCAATATATGCTTACCATCTTGTCAATATTAACGGAGTGGAAGCTGTTGTTCTGAATTATGGCTGCACAATCAAGAACATTTTTGTTCCAACAAAGGACGGGAAAAAAGTTGATGTCGTCCTTGGTTATGATGATCCCAAGGCATATTTTGGAAATGACTGTTTCCTTGGATCGACAGTAGGACCAACTGCGAACAGAATCGCTAATGCAAAATATTCAATTGATGGCAGAGAATTTTCACTGCCTGTTAATGATGGACCTAACAATCTTCATACCGATATGGACAATGGATTCCATAAGCGTGTATGGGAGGCTTCAGAGGGAGAGAACTATGTAAAGTTTACTCTTAAGTCAGCTGACGGAGATCTCGGCTTTTCTGGCAACAGAGTTTTTACACTGACTTATACTCTCGATGATGATAATAATCTCGAGCTCCATTATCATGCTACAAGTGATGCAAAAACACTTATTAACATGACTAACCATGTATACTTTAATCTTGGCGGACATAATTCCGGAAGTATCCTTGGACACAGCCTTAAGCTTAACTGCTCAAAGTTTACTCCTGTTGTTGATTCAGCAGCGATACCTACAGGTGAGCTTCAGGATGTTGCAGGCACTCCGTTTGATTTTACTAGTGAGAAAGCTATCGGACAGGATATAAATGCTGACCTTGAGCAGCTTCAGTGTGTTGGCGGCTACGATCACAACTTCTGTGTTGACGGCGATGAGGGAACCCTTCGCGAGGCAGCAGTTGCAAAGTCACCGGATACAGGCATTACCTTAAAGTGCTCAACAACTCTTCCCGGAATCCAGCTTTATGTTGGTAATTTCCTTAAGAGTAAATTGGGAAAAGAGGGAACTGAGTATAAGCCAAGAGATGGCTTCTGTCTTGAGACTCAGTTCTATCCTAATTCAATTAATCAGGCAGGATTCCCGGACGCAGTATTCGGCCCTGACAGAGAATATGATTGCGTGACTGTATATCAGTTCAAATAATATGATGTAAGGGCAAATCCCTTAACACGAGATTTTGGAGGCGTAGTTTGGCAGAAGTAAAGGATTTTGATTCATATGCCAGAAAATTTCATAAAGGTGGCGATTTAGAGGCCTCTTCTGACAAACAGACCTCCTATAAGGAAAAAATAAGAAGTCATAAGCTCAAAGTTTTCTTTCGAACTGTTGCCATTGCTTTATTTGCCATTTTTGTTATTGCCATTATCTATATAAGCTGGAGAGATAAAGAATACTCAGAGGCAGTTATAACAATTGATTCTACTATAACCAATGGAATGGACTCCAAGATAATAAGCCTTGGAGAATGTGTTATTCAATATAGTAAAGATGGTGTAAGCTGCCTTGGGGCCAATGGGCAGCAGCTTTGGAATCAGACCTATGAAATGCAGAATCCTATTGCACACACCTGTAATAATGTCGTTGCAATAGGAGACTACAATGGACATCATATTTATGTCAGTAACACAAGTGGTGCAATGGGCACTGTAGATACCAATCTTCCTATAAGAGATTTTTGCGTATCATCTCAGGGTGTGGTTGCAGCAGTCCTTGATGGGACAGACGTTACCTGGATATATCTATATGATGCCGGTGGCAATACCCTTGCAAACTTCAAGACTACAATGAAGGACAGCGGATATCCGATCAGTCTTAGTCTTTCACCAAATGCTGAGCTTCTTGGAATATCGTATCTTTATCCTGAAGAAGGTGCTTTAAAGACAAGCGTTGCATTTTTTAATTTTGGATCTGTCGGCCAGAACTCAATTGATAACTATGCCAGTGGGTACGACTATCCCGGAGTTGTGGTTCCGTATGTGCGTTTTATGAATGCAAGTTCTGCCTTTGCAATTTCGGATGACAGAATAATGTTTTATTCCGGAGACCAGAAACCTGTAAGCCAGGCTGAGAATCTTATGGGAGATGAAGAAATCAGATCTGTGTACTATAACGATTCCTATGTGGGGCTTGTTTTTGCGAACAGTACGGAAGATGGCGATTACAGATTGCAGGTGTATAATGCACAGGGTGATAAGGTTCTGACTACATATTTTAATATTGGTTACTCTGAGATTATTTTTCATGATAAAGACATCATCATCTACAATGAGGATGAATGCATTATAAAGGATATGTCAGGTCATGATAAATATACTGGAACATTCACTATACCTGTCAGAGCTTTGATTCCGACCAATGTCAGGAGCAGATTCACATTGGTTACAGCCACAAATATAGAAACTATGAGTTTGAAATAACAGAGGATATAAATTGATACTTGGATTAGACGTCAATCAGGCGATAATGACAATAGTTGTTGTCTGTCTGATACTTTGGAGAATGTCATACGGAATGAACAATGGCCTGTTTGCGGAAGCAGCAGGCCTTATTGCTGTAATAGCGTCCTTTATTTCTGTTTACTATCTTATAAATGTTGTAATGAAGCTGGTAAATATAGAACTGGGACAGGTTATTACTAAGATAGGTTATCTGGTTGTGGCGTTTACTGTATATAGGATAATGACGGCAATTGCAGATGCCTTGAGAAAAGTAAATAATATTCCGATAGTAGGTAAAGTAGATCGTCTGCTGGGGGCAGTACTCGGCATAGTCGAAGCTGTACTAATTATAAAACTGGTGGAGTATATTACAGATATTAAGATAATGAGTACTGCTTTATCATCTTGTTATGACCTATTTATGTACATTCAGAAAAGTTTTATAAACAAATTAAAAAAGTAGTTGCATTTAAAAAAATGTAGTGCTATACTCTTACTTACCCGCTGCGAGAACGGGCAGTTATCCAATAGATATGAGGCTTTGTCCCAATAACTGCAAATCTTGTATCGGAAAAGATTTAAAAACTTTTAAAAAAGTTGTTGACAAGAAATCGAAGCTGTGTTATTCTAAATGAGTTGCGGCTGAGAACAGCAACAACGAAGTACCTTGACAAATAAACAGTAATGCAACCCTGAAAAATTCCAAGAGAATTATTCAGAATTAACAAACCAAAA
>JAFPVA010000108.1 GCA_017413105.1 Butyrivibrio sp.
AGATTTTTGCTACAAACTTATAAAGGATATTCATGAGAATTTCCATAAGAATGTTATTGTACCTATGACACTTCTTAGGCAGAACTCTTATCGGATCATTGAGAATCTGCGCAAAGACGGTATTGATACACATTTAGTTGTGCTGGAAGCTGATCACCAGACTGTTCATGACAGAATTCTGGACAGAGGAGAAAAAGAAGGCTGCTGGTGCATGGAAAATATTGATCTGTCCCGTGAGGGAACAGCTGCTTTACCGGGAATTCATGTTGCTACAGACGATAAGTCGGTAGTAGAATTGTATGAATGGATTTGCAATGAGATAGGTATTTTGGATGAGCAGCGTATACAAGATAGCAATTTGTGATGACACAGAGATAGACAGAAATTTCATAAAAGATATCGTAACTGATTGGGCTAATAAGAGCGGTGTTAAGCCCGATATTCACATGTTTTCATCGGCAGAAGAGTTCCTTTTTGAATATGAGGACTGTAAGGATTATCAGATTCTTTTGCTGGATATTGAGATGGGCCAGATGGACGGTGTTTCTTTGGCAAAAGAGCTTAGAAAGACCAACGACAGTGCTCAGATTGTATTCATAACGGGGTACTCAGACTATATTGCTGAAGGATATGAAGTATCGGCACTGCATTATCTTATGAAGCCTGTTAGGGAAGAGAAGCTTAGCGAAGTGCTGGACCGCGCTGTAAGTAAACTCGGCAAAGATGAAAAGGCACTGATGCTTGAGAGTGGCGGTGAAACTAATCTTGTTCCTATTTACAGAATCAGGTTCATCGATGTAAGAGGCAACTACACCACTGTTCATGCGGATAAGGAGTACACCATCAAGAAAACTTTGAGTGATGTGGAAAAAGAGCTTGATGAGAGGTTTTACAGAGTTGGACGCTCATGCATCGTCAATCTTACACAGATCAGCAAAGTCACAAAGACGGATATTTTCTTCAATTCAGGAGAAACAGTACCGCTTCCCAGAGGAAGTTACGAGAAGGTTAACCGTGCAATAATAGAATTCAATTAAGTATGTTGGGGAATGTATGAGATTTTTTTCTAAGAAAATCGACAATCAAATAGAACTGTACCAAAGAGAACTTGTTGAGACCCATTATAAGGAAGTCGACAACATGTATAAGAAGATGCGTGGCTGGCGTCATGACTACCGCAATCATATTCAGATGATGAAGGCTCTTGCATCAAACGGCGACATGGAAGGCATAAAGGCGTATCTGGATGAGCTTGATACTGATCTCAACACAGTAGATACAGTCATTAAGACTGGAAATGCCATGGCTGATGCGATTCTTAACAGCAAGATTTCCCTGGCTCAGTCCAGAGACATAAATGTAAGCGTGGATGCTCATATACCGGTTAAACTCAAGATGTCGGAGCTGGACCTATGCTGCATCATAGGAAATCTTTTTGATAATGCAATCGAAGCAAGCATGGAACTTCCTATAGAACAACGCATGATTCGCGTATATATGGATATGAAAGGCAGTCAGCTTTATATTTCTTTCACCAATCTCACAGCAGGAAAAAAGCTAAAGAAGATTGGAAAGCTCTTTGGAACTACTAAGGGTGAAGGACATGGTCTGGGGCTGATCAGAATGGATGGCATAGTTGACAGACTTGGAGGATACCTTAGCAGA
>JAFPVA010000109.1 GCA_017413105.1 Butyrivibrio sp.
ACAAAAGGCACAGAGCCATTATCACAAAAGGTTTCTGCCCCATAGTAATATCCGGCAGAACTCCGTAATAAGAAAGCTGATCCACAAGGCAGATCACTAAAACATGGTAAAAATAGATATTAGAAGATCCTTCTTTTCCTATCTTCCAAAGGTGCTTGCCACCGCCAATACCTGTCTCTGATAAAAAGAGTATTCCGATCACCATTAAAAGCGCTCCGAAAGGACATTCTTTTTTTCCAAGAAGAAGGAACTCTGCGCTGGAGATCACCATTCCTGCAATTATACCTATAAATCCCGGAATGATCCATTTTCTGCTACGGGTCCTATATTCATCCTCAGAAAGGTCTTCTTTTAATTTGCCAATGTAATCCGAAAACCAGATTCCTATAAGAACAAAAGGCATTCCTTCAAAGAGCCAGTTTCTGAGCACATACCAGGTGGTTATACTGATGTCAAATGGTCTTATAGGATAAAAAGTCTGAAGCAGTTCTCCAAAATACATTCCTGCCAAAAGGATCACCACAAGAAATTTGTACCATTTTCTAAGGACAGGCGCAAATATGTAAATTAGCCCAAACACATAAAAAAGGGCAAACAAATACCACAGATGGTCAAATGTATAAGATCCGTCATAAATGAATTTTCCGGAATTAAACAAAAAGAACCATCTGGCTTCAGAAAGATTGAATTTGGATGTGAACCACTCTCCAAAACCAATACCGTTTTTTAAATGAAATAAAAGTGAATAGACCAGATAGATTAGATAGACTACCCCCGTGGTCTTTAAGAGCTTTCTAATGGCCTTGCCAACTCTTTTTCTGATATCTTCAGTGCTTCTCATACTATAGGGTATGAGAAATCTTCCTGAAATGGCAAAAAAGAAAGGACATATATACCTGCTGATAGCGTCCCAAACAAAACCAAAAGTCCCCGGAAATCTGGTGTGACCTATGATCACTCCCATTGATGCGATAAATTTTACTAAATATATAAATGTATTCATTATTCTTCTGTGCTCGTTCCTATTGTAGAGAATTGTATAGAATCCTGTGTCGTTACTGTAACGCCCTCTCCCGTTGGAACTTCGCCATGAAGAACCTGTAACATAACCAGTACTCTGCTATTGGCTCTCTGGTAATACTGACCAGCAAGCGACTCGCTGTCACCATCGAACTCATTATCATAGGCCTCATGATAAAACTGATTGGCCATTTCCATATAGTCAGCAGCTTCAACTGCAATATCTGATATTCCTGAAAACTCCTCAGGAATCGTAAGCTCTGACATTTTCTTATACTCTTCATTCATCTCATCCAAATATCCTAAAAGCTGTGATACAGCCTCATCAGAATTTGGATCAATGCCATTGATCGATTCATCAAAATAAGAAAGCTTATTATAAAAAGAGTCCATGCTCTCCTTATAGCTTTCAAGTTCGTCATTTGTTTCCTTCTGACACCCGGTTAAAACCATACCGGCAACCAGGGCACTCAAAAGGAGTGTCCTTGCTTTTTTCACACTTCCTACTCCCCATTTAAATTAATCTTTATACTTAGAAACAGCTGACAATCTTGTAAGGGCTCTTGCAAGTCCTGCCTGAGACTTCTTAAATTCCTTGATCGACTGTTTCTGCAACAGGTGCTCCTTAGCATATTCGTAAGCTTCCTGCGCTCTTCTCTCATCAATATCCTCAGGTCTTTCAACAGTATTTACAATGACAATACATCGGTTATTGGCAACCTGAACAGAGCCAAGGCTTACTACTCCAACGATCCATTCGCCACCCGGCTTTTTTATCTTGATTATACCGTCAGAAAGAGCAAGGATCATCTCCTCGTGGCCTGCTAAAACTGCAAGCTCCCCATCATCACAAGGAAGAATGATCTCTTCTGCCTTATCATCATAAAATATTCCGTTTACGGAAATGACCTGAAGGCCAAAGGTAGCTACCCTTTCCTCACTCATACTTACGCCTCGATCTGTTTTGCTTTTTCAACAACTTCATCAATAGAGCCAACATTAAAGAAAGCTGCTTCCGGATACTTATCCATATCGCCTTCTATAATTGCTCTGAATCCCTTTATTGTCTCTGCCAAAGGCACAAACTTACCCTTTAATCCTGTAAACTGCTCTGCCACATGGAATGGCTGTGAAAGGAATCTCTGGATCTTACGTGCTCTGTAAACAGTAACCTTATCCTCATCACTAAGCTCTTCCATTCCGAGGATAGCGATAATATCCTGAAGTTCTTTGTACTTCTGAAGTATTTCCTGTACCCTTAAAGCTGTCTCGTAATGCTCTCTTCCAACAATATCCTCTTCAAGGATACGGCTTGAAGATTCAAGAGGATCAACAGCCGGATAGATACCCTGTTCAACGATCTTACGAGAAAGAACTGTTGTGGCATCCAAATGTGCGAATGTTGTTGCAGGTGCCGGGTCTGTAAGGTCATCTGCAGGAACATATACAGCCTGAACAGATGTAACAGAACCAAATCTTGTTGATGTGATTCTCTCCTGAAGAGAGCCCAGATCAGTAGCAAGAGTCGGCTGATAACCTACCGCTGAAGGCATTCTTCCAAGAAGTGAAGAAACCTCAGATCCCGCCTGAACAAATCTAAAAATATTATCAATGAATAAAAGCACGTCCTGATGACCTACATCTCTGAAATACTCAGCCATTGTAAGTCCTGTCTCAGCAACTCTCATACGAGCTCCCGGCGGCTCATTCATCTGTCCAAAAACAAGGGCTGTCTTTTCAATAACGCCAGACTCACTCATTTCTGACCAAAGATCATTACCCTCTCTTGAACGCTCTCCAACACCGGTAAAGATAGAATATCCACCGTGCTCTGTAGCGATATTCTGGATAAGCTCCTGAATAAGAACTGTCTTTCCTACACCGGCTCCACCAAACAGACCTATCTTTCCGCCCTTGGCATATGGCGCAAGAAGATCAATAACCTTTATTCCTGTCTCAAGGATCTCTACTACAGGACTCTGATCAACAAGCTTTGGTGGTTCTCTGTGAATCTGCCATTTTTCAGGAGTTTCAAGTTCACCCTTGTGATCTATGGTCTCTCCAAGGACATTGAAAAGTCGTCCAAGTACCTTTTCTCCAACAGGAACACTTATAGGACCGCCTGTACAATATACAGGCATATCTTTACACAGTCCCTCACTTGGAGAAAGCATGATACAGCGGACTGTATCATCTCCTATATGCTGTGAAACCTCCATGACACGTTTTTTGTCTTCTACATAAACCTCGAGAGCATCACTGATATATGGAAGATCACTGTCTTCAAATTTTACATCCACTACAGGTCCCATGACCTGCAAAATCTTACCGTTTTTCAAGATTTGCTCCTTTTTTTCTTTGCTTCTTTGCTCCGTTTAAGAGCCTTTGCTCCACTGACAACCTCTGTTATCTCCTGAGTTATCAGTGCCTGCCTTTGTCTGTTATAGGTGCGTTTGAGATTACTTATCATCTTTTCAGCATTTTTATTAGCTGAATCCATAGCCATCATTCTGGCGCTTTGAACCGAACAAAAGGCTTCAACAAGCGCTCCATATATGAATCCTGTAATGTAATTTGGAACAATATTGTCCAAGATTGCCGACGGACTCGGATCCATTAAGAATTCTTCCCGCATAACTCCGGGTGGAAGCGGCTGTTTTCTGATATCCGTGATGATATCAAGAGGAAGCAGTTTTTCAAACCTGGTCTCACATACATTGCCATGAACGGTAGTGTAGACCACATAGATCTCATCAAGCTTTCTCTCATAATAGTAATCAAGGATCTCAGCTGCAATTTTCCTGGCTCTGTGAAGAGTGGGATTCTGGGAAGTGAACATAAAGGATTCCTCTATATTCATATTCTTGGATGCAAAATGGAATCTTCCAACTTCACCAATAACAAAGAGCTTCCATTTGTCACCGTCCGACAGAATATGCTCTTCGGCAAGCTTCAGAACATTGTGGTTATAGGCACCGGCAAGGCCCTTATCATCCGTAAAAATGATATATCCCCTTCTTCTGTCTTTCTCAGGGATATCCTGCCAAGTTTCCAGAAAGACATTTTCAACTCCATCCGGAAGATGTCTTACTACTCTGGAAATCATTGCCCTCGTAGCAAAGAAGAATGGCTCGGTATCTTCAAGCATCTTTTTTGCTTTTCGAAGCTTGGTCGACGAGATCAGGTACATAGCATTTGTAATTTTTCGGGTATCATTTACCGAATCAATTCGGTCCCTTATTTCCTTAATTGTTGCCATGAGCTATCTCTATTTCTTCCTTAAGCTGTTTGTTTTCAACATCATTAAACGCATCAACACTATCAAGAATTCTCTTTTTAAGCTGGTCAGAAAGTTCTCCGCTCTTTTCAAGTTCTTCGCAGATTCCCCCCTGCTCAGTATTGAAATAGTTAAGAAGTTTTTCTTTATAATCCCTTACCTGTTTAACAGGAACAAAATCCAGTCTTCCGGCATTAGCTGCTACAAGGATGATAACCTGCTCATGCATCTTAAGAGGATGCTCAAGAGGCTGTTTTAGGAGTTCCATAAGAACGCTTCCATGACGCAGCTGATTCTTGGTAGTTTCATCAAGGTCTGAGCTGAACTGTGTAAACACAGCCATTTCTCTATACTGTGCAAGGTCAACTCTTATACTTCCGGCAGATTTTTTCATTGCCTTGGTCTGAGCAGCACTACCTACACGGGAAACGGAAAGTCCTACATTTACAGCAGGTCTCATACCTTCAAAGAAAAGATCACTTTCAAGGAATATCTGTCCATCAGTAATTGAGATAACATTGGTAGGAATATAGGCAGATACGTCGCCTCCAAGTGTCTCAATGATCGGAAGTGCTGTGATAGAGCCGCCTCCAAGTTCTGATGAAAGCTTACATGATCTCTCCAAAAGTCTTGAATGCAGGTAGAATACATCTCCTGGATAAGCTTCTCTTCCCGGTGATCTCTCAAGAAGAAGTGAAAGTGCTCTGTATGCTACTGCATGCTTGGAAAGATCATCATATACGATCAGTACATCTTTTCCATCATGTAAAAAGAACTCTGCCATAGCCGTTCCTGAATAAGGAGCAATATACTGAAGTGGCGCCATGTCAGAAGCTGTTGAGCTGACTACTATTGTATAGTCCATTGCCCCTGTCTTTTTAAGGGTCTGGACGATTTTGGCAACAGTAGATGCCTTCTGACCTATAGCCACGTATATACAAATTACATTTTTGCCCTTCTGGTTTATGATCGCATCAAGAGCTATAGAAGTTTTACCGGTCTGTCTATCGCCGATTATAAGCTCTCTCTGTCCTCTTCCAATTGGGAACATGGTATCTATAGACAAAATACCTGTCTCCATAGGCTCATTTACTGACTGTCTCTCAATAATACCAGGTGCAGGCTGCTCTACAGGTCTGTACTCAGTTTCTTTTATTTCACCAAGTCCATCAACAGGTGATCCAAGCGCATCAACAACTCTTCCAACAAAAGCCTCACCAACAGGTATTCCGGCTTCCTTGTAAGTTCTGACAGCTCTAGTACCCTGTCTTATTCCTGTGTCATTACCAAAGAGGATACAACCGATGTGGTCACTTCTGATATCCTGTGCCATTCCTCTTGTACCATCTTCAAATTCGATGATCTCGCCATAAAATGCATGCTCAATACCATCTACATTGGCGATGCCATCACCAACCCAGGTAACTGTTCCTACTTCCCTGTCCTCAACCTGAAGCTTAAAGTCCACGACCTTATTTCCAAGCATGGATATGATCCTACCTGTATCGTGTTCTTCAGTTTTCTTGCTAAGGTTATTAAGTTCTGCGCGGAGCTGCTTTGCTCTGCCGGCATCAGACCAGTCATATTCAAAGTTCTTGCAGGATACAACGAAGCCTCCTCCTATAGAAGAATCCTCTATTGTCTCGACTTCAATAACTGAGTCATCGAACTTTTTTTCAAGAATTTTCTTGATCTTTTCAATCTGCTCTGAACTTGGAGGAGTACTTGCATAGCGCAGTTTTGCTTTTAAAGTTTCACTCATTATTTGCTCCAGCTTCACTTATAAATTTCTCATACAGTTCCATATCATCTTCTTTGCTGTGTTTTGTCGCAGCAATTTTAGAAGCGGCATCCACAACCATATCAGTGAGCTGAGCTGCATAAGCTTCTTTTGCACGCTCATTTTCAATTTCTGCGTTGTGTCTCGCTTCAACTATGATCTGCTCACCCTTTTTCTTGGCTTCGTTTATAATCTTCTCATACTCGTCATAGCCCTGCTTCTTGATGTCAGCAAGAATCTGCTCCTTCTCTTCATCAGCCATCTCGATTTTCTTTTCATACTCTCTCTTGGTGGCGATAGCAGACTTTGTGGCTTCATCGGCTGCTTTGGTGGCAGTATCCACTTCTTCTCTTCTCTGCATCAGAACCTTGTCCACTCTCCCAAAAAGAAACTTCCTGAACAAGAAATACAGAATGAGAAGATTAAATATAGTACATGCTATGTTTACAATACTGGTTGTTAACACTTTGTATCCCCTTTACAAGTCTAGAATTATCTTCTCTTATGAGAAAAGAATGATCATGATAGCTACTACGAAACCATAAATAGCTGTTGCCTCTGCAAGAGCGCAACCGAGAAGCAAAAGTTTCATGATCTTGCCATCTGCTTCAGGCTGACGGGCAACGGCATCCGTTGCCTTTGATGTAGCAAGGCCGATACCAAGACCTGCTCCAATTCCTGTAAATGCGGCAATACCTGCTCCAATCGCTGTTAAACTCATTATAATTCCTCCTTTTTGTGTAAATGTTATTCCACTGCTTCTTTAATGTAGAGTGATGTCAAAAATGCAAAAACATAAGCCTGTATACATCCATCAAATATATCGAAATACAAGCTAAGTAGTGCCGGGAATATAACCGGTACTACGAACTTGATAAGTTCCATGATTACTGTAGCACCTAAGATGTTACCGAAAAGTCGCATGCACAGAGAAAGTGGCCTGATAACAAGCTCTAAGACATTCATCGGTGTTATTACCGCCATAGGCTCCGCAAATCCTTTAAGCCACTTCTTAGGGCCTTTCTTGCGAAGACCTGCTGCCTCTACGAGTACAATACTCATAACCGACAAAGCTATCGTCACTGTAAGATCCATAGTCGGAGGAGTGAGCCCCAAAAGTCCGACCATATTGGAGCAGGCAATAAAGATCAGCACTGTCGCAATATAATCTACGTACCTCTCTCCTTCTTCGCCAAGCATTCCCTTAACTGCACCTCTTATCCAGAGAACAAAGGCCTCAACTGCCGCCTGCCTCCTGGAAATATTATGCACTTTCAGATTGCTTGTCATGATCAGAATAAAAATAAAGACAAAACCTATAATCACCCACGAAAGGACAACAGATTTATATATATCAAAAAATCCATTGCCAAAAGGGAAGTGAATTAAAGTTTTGTCTTCCATAAGGATTTCATTAAGTAATTCCTTCATAATTTTATACCCCAATAATTCTTTTTATTTAGCCCCGCTTAATCCTCCATTACAGCAAACCCCCAAGCTATCTATAATTATAGAAACTGCTTGGGGATTGTGCAACCCTTTTATTGATTGTTTATATTCTAATCATTTTTGTTTATTTTTTCGTCTTCTTTATTAGTTTTTTCATTGCTGTCATCATAGAATATCTGTTCTTTATTTTCTATTTTCTGAGAAATCTTGACTCCGATCTTATTAAGTATTCCCGGAAGCTTTCCGCCATGTCTTACTACAAATACTATTATCAGCACAATTATCAGGAGTATTCCAACTAAGATCCCGACAATTCCAAGTACAACCAGATATACCGTTTTTTCGGCGCCATTGAACTTTATATCAAGGGTAATACTATTGCCTTCTATCTCGTAGATATTGTAATTGCCCAGTTTTCCCTTTTTCTCAAGAAGCGTCTGCTCCTCACCCTTAACCAGATATACATCATAATCTTTAAAGCTCTTTGCAAGATCTATCAGAGGTTTGATCCTTACATTATGGATATTTGCCCCATCATCAGGAATCTCAACAGTAATAGTTTCATACTTTACCAGATCTTTTATATTGGCAACCTTTTCAAAATTGCTA
>JAFPVA010000110.1 GCA_017413105.1 Butyrivibrio sp.
ACTATTGGAGCAGAAAACTTTCTGTTATGCGGTTTCAAAGATAAAGCCTGATGATGTTGGTGGCACGTGGTATACCTTTACTATCAACGATTACTGTGATGTGTGCGGTATCAATCGAAATGACGGGCGCACTTTGGAAAATGTAAAAAAGGCATTGTTGCAGCTGAAAGAAAAAGCCTTTTGGATAATAAACGAGGACGGAGATGATGAAACGGTAGGTTGGCTTGATAAAGCAATCGTATCACGCAAGAGCGGAAAGATTAAAATCCGCTTTGATGAAACCTTGCATAAGTATCTCATGGGGCTATATAACAACTACACTCAATATTCTTTGCTTTGCGTTCTGCCAATGCGGTCGGCTTATTCGATAAGACTTTATGAGCTTCTCAAAAGTTATCTCGGACAGGGAGCAAAGCACAAGGACTTTGATATTGATGATTTGAAAATCAAGTTAAATGCTCCGTATGAACGCTTTCCTGATTTTAGGAGAAAAGCACTCGAAATAGCTCAAAGGGAAATAAACCAATATACCGACATTGAAATAACATGGGAGCCAATCAAGAAAGGTCGTAAGGTGGTAGCGGTTCGGTTCACGATGAAAGAACAAGATGTTTGGAGCAGATACGTGAACGCTACCAATGCGACCGCACAGCTTGAAGGACAAATGACGGTCGGGGAGTGGATGCGAGACCAAACGGAAAAATAGAAGAGCCGAAAGGCTCTTTTATTTTGGAGTGCGGTAGACAGGGGTGCAGGGGGTGTAGCCCCCGCCAAGGTATCCAGATTTTTAATCTGGTATACCTTGCGTATACCACTTGCCGATCAGGAGCAAAGCGACAGTCGGAAGTGGTAGCCATGCAAGTGCAACTTGCCCCTCGGAGAGCCCAATTCTTTTGATACGAAGTGTCAAAAGTAATATTGGGTTATTACCTTTGACAAGGTAACATTGACCTGCTACACTATAAGCAGGTCGATTTTACCGCGGAAAAGGTAAGGAGGTGTAGAGGAAATCATGGCAACGATAAGCACGCATACAGGGTCGAGTGTGTCGAGGGGGCATAACATTCGAGATGAGCGATGCATCTCGAAAGATGACCACATCGACCTATCGAAGCCCCATGAGATATGGATTGACGAAACACCTCGAAAAGCATACGAGCGTATCTTCGGTGATGCGGTCAGGGAATACAATGCCAAGCAGACAAGGAATGACCGCAAGATAAAGGACTACTACAAGCAGATATGCGAGGATGGAAAAAAACATCCTGTTTATGAGATGGTGGTAGGGGTATATCCTGCCGAGGGCGAACAGATAACAGAAAAGCAGGAAAAGGCTATCTTGCGTCAGTTCGTCAAGGACTGGCAAAAGAGAAATCCCAATTTAGAGATAATCGGGGCATACTATCACGCAGACGAAGAGGGGAAAGCTCCGCACGTACACATTGACTATATACCCGTGGCACATGGCTATAAAAGGGGTATGGGTACGCAGACAGGACTTGACAGGGCATTACAGGAGCAAGGATTTAAGCAAGTCAGTAAGACCATAACACCGCAGATACAGTGGGAAGCAAGGGAAAATAATTTTCTTGAAAAGCTCTGTAACTCTCTTGGTATCTCCGTAGAACATCCGGAAGCCGGTAAAGGTGTAAAGCATCTTCACACCCAAACGTATAAAGCCCAAAAGGATTTAGAAAATGCTGAAAAAGAGTTGTCCAAAGTAAATTTAAAAGTTGCAGAGGAAACGCAAAAAGCCGTAGAAATGGCTAAAATCTTCTTTGGAGACCCTGACGAGATACAGAAGCAGGCTGATGAACTAAATGAGCGTGTGGATGCTCTAAAGGGTCAGGAAAGCTCTTTACAGGCTCATATAGACAGTTTAACGGCTGATAAGGATAAATTGGTACATGAAACCTCAGAAGCCTTTACAGAGCATCAGAAAACGCTCTCAGAGGCCCATAGAGCCACGAAAGACCTTGAGGGTATACAAAAGGACATAGCAGACGCAAAAACTGAATTAGAGGGCTTACAGGGGCGTATACTGACCGCACAGGAGACAAGGGCTTTTACTATCAAGAGGGGGTTCTTTGGTGGCGAAAAGGGGACGATAGAGGGCACTCCCGAAGAATTACAAAGCCTTATCAATACCGCTCAAAAGGTCGAAACGGCTGATAAGACCATGCAAGAAGCCCTAAAGATACAGGCTAACGCTCAAAAAATCCTGAATATGCAACGGCAGATAATGACCGATGCAGACAAGGAAGCGGAGCGGATCCGTTCCAACGCTCGAACCGAAGCGGAACGGATCAGGGGCGGAGCTGCGGAAGAGGTCAGACAGTTAAAGACAGAAAAAGCAGACCTGCAGAACGATATAACCAACCTGAAAGGGCAGAGGGCTAACCTGTCTGAAACAGTTAAAAGAGAAAAAGCCGTTATGCTTGAAGATGCACGCATAGAAGCAGACCAACTTGTAAAGGACGCTATGAACGATATAGGACAGGGCAGACTTTACGAGCGATTGCAAGACATGATAGGCATTGTTCCCCAGGTCGAAGTAAAAGAAGCCAGGGAAGAAATGCTAAAGACCTATAAGACCCTCGAAAAAGATATGACACCTGAAGAAAAGCAGATGTTTAAAGACCAACGGACAGAGGATTTATATAATTCCTTAAGCAAGCGTTTAGGCAATACGGACATGAGGGCATGGGGTCTCCGTTCCAAGATGAACGACTACTTCAAAAAGCTGGACTCTCCAAGAACGGCAGAAGAGGTATTGCAGAGCCTAACCCAAAACAGAAGCAGAGGACAAAAGAGATGACGATTAAGAGAAAAAGAGTAGGTTAGTAGCCTCTCTTTTTTCTTTTTATTCGTTTATGTATTTCAGGCGAAGCCTATATATCTATGTTATTTAACATATTTATTATATTTAAGGGGGTCAAAAAACCCTGCAACCATAGTATTTACAGGGTTTCTATTGTGACTTTTAACACGTTCTATTGTGACTTTTAACACGTTCTATTGTGACTTTTAACACGTTGATAACTTTTGTGTGACCTATTTGTTTGACAATAAAGGCACAATAAAATATAATAAATGTGACTTACAAAAAAACAAGGGGGTCACTCAATGGAATTTGATACAAAGATACAGATAGCAACCGAACGAGAATATAAGGTTGTAAAGGCAAATGAGATTATACAAAAGGCAAAGTTTGACTTGTCACTATTGGAGCAGAAAACTTTCTGTTATGCGGTTTCAAAGATAAAGCCTGATGATGTTGGTGGCACGTGGTATACCTTTACTATCAACGATTACTGTGATGTGTGCGGTATCAATCGAAATGACGGGCGCACTTTGGAAAA
>JAFPVA010000111.1 GCA_017413105.1 Butyrivibrio sp.
CCGAATATGAAGTGCCGGAGTTTATGAAGGAAGAGATCACAGAGGTAAGTCTTTCAGAGGATTTATCCAAGGAAGAGCAGGTAAGAGCCTATTCACCGACACTGCAGGATGTATATCAGGGGCTTTTGGATGAAGGAACAGACCTTGCAGACCATTTGGCGGCAGCAATGGAGATTTTTGTAAACGGGTCACTGAATCTGTTTAACCACAGGACAAATGTAGATCTTAGTAACAGGCTGATTGCATTTGATATAGCAGGGCTCAAGGACAATCTTCGTATCACCAGCATGCTCATCATGATGGAAACATTAAGGGGCAAGATCAAGGTAAATGCCAAGGTCGGCAGGTGGACACATCTTTATATTGATGAGTTTCATGAGCTTTTGGCAGTTGACCAGGTAGCAAACTTTATTTTGAAGCTCTGGAAAGAGATTCGAAAGATGAGCGGTATCTTAAATGGCATAACTCAGAACATGTCTGATCTTTTGAATGATGAGAATGCCGGAAAGCTTTCAGCGATTCTTTCAAATACGGAGTATTTTGCACTTTTATCCCAGTCATCCGTGGATAAGAAAAAGCTTATGGAGTTCTTGCCGAGTATATCTCCTGCCATGTTCAACTTTGTTGACAATGCAGAGAGCGGAACAGGGCTTCTTAAGATGGGAAGCGTAACAGTTCCCTTTGATATGAGGATGAGCAAGGAGTCAGAGATTTATGAAATCGTAAACACAGATGGAGGTGGCTATGGGGTTTAAAGAGGAAGGAGCACGGTTTACAAGTGATGTGAAATTTAAAGACTATGCCCTTAACTTTGCCGCAGGTGAAGCCTCCAGGTTTTCTAAAGGAGATGGGGAGGATGCATCTGCAAAAGTTGATCTTACACTAAGCGGAGTAGCCTCCCTTTCTGCAAATAAGCATAGAGCAAAAGCGAAGGAAATGAAGAAGTTCCTTAAATTAAAGCAGAAGGAGGCTTTTATAGATGAGAAGAAAGCGAAAGGAACGGACGTTAAGAGGGAAGAAGCCAAAGTTGAGAGCCCGCCCCAAAAGACTATCGGGGCAGAGGCATCAGCACAGACTCCTTCGAAGCCAGAGAAGGGTACAGAAAAAGCCGATGCAGGAAAGTCTGTATCGAAAGATGTTTCAAAGAAGTCAGTATCCAAGGAGAAAAGAGCGGCAGCCAATAAAACAGCCGTAGCCAAGATGCTTAGGGCAAAAGGCATGATAGGAAATGACCTTGGCTCTGATAAGGCAACAGGGGATGCACTTAAGGACGGAAATACCGGGGCAGTCAGAGTAGTGACAGAGATTCTTAATCCTGCTACGTACTTAAAGGGGCTTTTTGCCAAGATAGCAGCCCTTATTGCACCGCATGTAATGGTTGTTTTGATGTTTCTTATCGTATTTATGATTCTTGTATCTTTGGTGGTTGGCATGTTTACTTCCATAAACAGCGTAAGTACCACTGTTACAGGATTTGTATCAAGGTTTTCAGGGCGAGGAAGGATTCTTTCAGAAGAAAGCCTTACAGATGAGGAAATAGACGCGATTGTGGATGATTCAGGAGCTACAGGGAGACAAGAGGAAGTTATCAGGTTTGCCCTTTCAAGAGTTGGCTATCCATATTCTCAGGCAAACAGGGCAAGTGGCTATGCATATGACTGTTCATCCCTTGCTTACTATAGCTGGCAGGCAGGCGGTGTGGACATAAGTTATGGAGGCGGATATCCTCCGACTGCTGCTGCGGAGGCAAGTAAGCTATACAGTAAGGGAGAGGTCGTAAATTCCACAAGGCTCGATGTAAGAGATATGGAGCCGGGAGATTTAATCTTTTACGGCGGACATGATAACGGAAGGTTTCTTGGCATATACCATGTGGCAGTTTATGTAGGAAACGGTGAAGTGGTGGAAGCCTTAAATGAAGACCACGGCGTTGTATATCAGACACTTAGAACAAAAAACGTGATTTTAGTATTAAGACCATAAGGAGGAATGTGAAATGGCAGATGAAATTGCTCAGGTTGTAGATCTTGAATATAAGGGGATTTATTACCTTTTGAAAGGAACAAAGGCGATGATTGCAGCTATGGTAAGCGGCGTTAAGTCCTTGCATGAGTGGAATCACCAGAAATGGCTTAATAAGCCCGGAAGCTGCTCCTGGCAGAAGATTCAGGAAGCAAGTGAAGGGATGGCTCCTATTTTGGAGTTTCCCAAGGAAATGTTCGAGCCAACAATCAATATTACAAATGATCCCGATGTAAAGGGAGAAGGCTTTATCAGCCCGTTTGAATATTATTGTCAGAAGAACAATCTCAGATATTGTATCATGCCGGATCTTAATCCAAATGATGATTACGTTCCTGTTGCCGTGCTTGCACAGGATTTCGGAATCCATGATGAACAGATTAAGTCTTACATGAGAAAGCGTGTTGCAAGTGAGGAAGCACAGGATAAGTCATATGATGAGAAAATCGCTGATGCGAAGGAAAGACTTGCAAATGCTGAGACTCAGGAAGAAAAGGACGAGATTCAGAAAGAGATTGAAGCACTTGAACAGGGTAAATCGCAGAACAGTGAGCTTTTGGCAGAGTCCAAGGAAAAGATGGATAGAAACAATGTCCTTGATTTTGCGGAATATCTTAAGCAGGCGGAAGGTACAGAGTTTTTGGATAATCCCGAACTTGCAATGTTGCAGGCTCAGACATGTGGAGTTGTAAGAGAGTTCATGCCCGAAGATTGCATGTATCCTATCCGTGATTCAGGGCTTGTTCCAGAGTCGAAAGAGCTCTATTACAGTCAAAAGACCGGTGATGACACCCTTATCACAGTAAAGAGAAGCTTTGAAGTGGATGATAAGGGCATGGTCTTTTCTGTCTATGAAGTCTCAGATCCTGTAACGGGAGCAAAGTTTGAGCCCGTATCAGACAGAGGCCTTACGATGGAGGCATGGAATGAAAAACTTCCAGAAATCCTTAAAAATGCAGGAATGATGAAAGATCAGCCTATGACGGTTATGAGAAGTGAAGAAAACCTTCATGACTATATTCTTGGGTTTGATACAAATTTTACCAGTGCCCAGGAAGGTGGGCATGAAATTTCAGGCGAAGCACAGATCATGATCGACCAGGCAAGAAATGATGCGGCTCAGCGTGAGGCATATGCAAGAAGCTTTTATTCTACTGTCACGGTTCCATCGGAATCTATCATGCCAAGTGAAAACAGGATTTTGTCTTTAGAGCTGGATGATGGTCTTGTGGAAGGAGTGTCTCTTGTAGGCATCGATTCTGATAGTGCAAAGATTTCAATCCGCTCTGACGAGAAGTATTCCTTTATCGGCGCTGATGGAAAGGAAAAGACTCTCACTGGAGATGAAATCCTTAAGGCGCTTGAAGGAAAAGCAAAGTCAGAAAGTGCTGCAAAGGCTATTACCAAGGCTGCTGCAAGATAAGGAGGGGGCTATGATCACACTAAGTATCTTGGGGTTTCTTCTTATAGCAAGTGCCATGAATCAGGCTTACGAATAGGAGGCAGGTCTATGAGCGATTTGTTTGTAAGAGAAAGACCGGTAAAAAAGCATACAAGGAGCGTTAAAGAGACGCTTATCATATATGCAATTGGTGTATTTGTTTGTGTATATCTTGGCTTTCTTTTGGGAGCTGTGTGGATGGACGGGAATAATCTGAATGAGTTCATGAACAACTTCCAGTCCTTTATCATAGAGCAGCATCATTTTATAGTAGGAGTCACACCGGCAACACCGAAGTTTGTATTAACCTTTGTGATCGGATGGTCTATGGCATTTATCATAATTTTTACGAAGATAGAGCATCCATTTGCCGGAGAGGAGTTCGGTAAAGCTAAATGGGGAGATGCCAAGGAATTTACAAAGCTCTTTGCAAACCATGATGAGAAAAATGTTGTTGATGTTGTTACGGGGGATGTTCATCTTGATCATCCCCTTCGTGTAAACACGGCAAA
>JAFPVA010000112.1 GCA_017413105.1 Butyrivibrio sp.
GATAGCTCTTTACTAGCACTTTTATCCGTACATCATCTGCCAAAAGAGCTTTTTACTCGCCGTTTGTACGGATAAGATAGCTCTTTACTAGCATTTTTATCCGTACATCATCTGCCAAAAGAGCTTTTTACTCGCCGTTTGTACGGATAAGATAGCTCTTTACTAACATTTTTATCCGTACTTCATCTGCCAAAAGAGCTTTTTACACGCCGTTTGTACGGATAAGATGGCTCTTTACTAGCACTTTTATCCGTACTTCATCTGCCAAAAGAGCTTTTTACACACCGTTTGTACGGATAAGATGGCTCTTTACTAGCACTTTTATCCGTACTTTATCTGCCAAAAGAGCCAAAGAGCTGTCTACTGACCATTTGTACGGATAAGATGGCTCTTTACCGTAGAATAAATCCCTCTAAAAAGCAAAAATGGAATAGTAGTCCGTGAATAGGACTCACTGATAGCGCATCCGCGCCGAAATTTAAAAGATTGCCACACACAAAATGCCGCGCCGATACTGGGCTACATTGATCAGGTGTGGTCAAAATGTTGTCAAACAAATAAATTGTTGTCAGAATAATTGCTCTGAAATCCGCATAAACACTGGATTTCAGAGCAATAATGATTTTAGATGTATTTAAGTGTTCTAAAAAAATTTCAAATCAAAAATCTCCGCAAACCCGCATGAATACTGGGGTTTACTTATCAAGAGATTTTAGGGTTGGAATTTTAGCGAGTTGCTGCACTACTCGGCACTGTATTTACGTACCAAGCAGTACTGCCGCAGACTTGACTAGCACTTTATGCTACTATAAAGCCCTACGATATCGGCTTCATTTTGCTGTATTCGTGCTGTCAGGAATATTCGATTGTGATTATGGCCCATAAAATGAGTCATTTTTGATGATGTTTGTTTTACTGGAGATTCAAAACCTTTTTCGCTATCTTGATGAATGGTTGCTGTCATTTGCTGTCAAAAAAACTGTCATTTAGATTTGCTGTCAAAACCGTTCCAGTTTAAAAAACATCATCCATCTTATCAGAAAGCAGTCCCATAATTTCATTGTTCTTTGTCTCACTCGGATCTGCATATATGTCCATCGTGGTCTCAACACTCTTATGTCCCATGATAGAGGTGATGACCTTCAGGTTCGTACATACTTCTACAAGTCTTGTAGCGAATGTATGCCTGCATATATGAAGTGAAAAATCCGGGAGCAGAACTGGGTCTCTCTTCTCCTTTAGTGCACGCTTTTCTTCTTCCGCATTGTAGTGTGCAACAATGCATTTGATCTCGCGATTAAGTGTCTGTGGATTATGGACCGTTGAATACTTGTTTAAAAAAACAAAATTTGTAAGTCCATCAATTACAGGCTGCTCATATTCACATCCCTCAAGTTCTTCCTTAGCCATCTCGAATGCAAGCTTTACTGAGTCAAGCATTGGTATGAGTCTTGTTCCAGCATCAGTCTTTGGTCTGTGAACATGCATCCTGCAAATCCTCTCGCCTCTCTTTTTGTAGTATGACAATGTATGATTGACGCTAATCGTGCGCTTCTCCATATCAATGTCGTCCCAGGTAAGGCCTACGAATTCTCCCGCTCTTAAACCTGTTCCAAAAAGGACTACGAAGATTGGCCACCATGCACAGAATATAGGATGTGATGCAATATATCCCATGAACGTTCTAAGCTGGTCCATGGTAAGTGCTTCTCTTGAGTTCCTGTTCTTTCCTCCACACTTGCATACCTCAGCCATTGCACCATCAGTGGGATTCTTTCGGATTATATCGTCTCTTACCGCCATCTGAAATGTTGGATGTAAAAGGCAATGCACATTATCAAGCGTTGCAAGCTCAATGTCATCTTCCTTAAGCAGCTTTAAATAGAACTGCATTATGTCTGAGAACTTGAAGCTTGATATAAGCCTATCTCCGATACTGTTTCTCACGAAATGGTCATACATGTAATAGTATCCGTTTTCAGAGGATCCGCGAAGACCATATTTAGTTTTCATGTATCTGTCGAATGTTGCGTTAAGGGTTGCTGTCTTTCTCTGGTACAGATCAAGTCCATCAAGCAGATCACGCTGGATTTCTTCTTCCTTTTCTCTCAGTGAAAGAAGATCTCGGTCATATATGTACCGTCTTCTTCCAAGAGCATCTGCATAGGAGAAGCAGAACCGCCCGTCACTCTTCCGGACAAACTCACCTTTCTTCAACCTTCGACCCCTATTGTCTTTTCTTGCTTCCATAAAATCTCCTAATTAATATAGAAGACATGGCATGCTAAAACATAGGGCTTCATCACTTATAATTATGACTCTGATTCTTTGATAAAGCAATCTGTTTTCATGACATGTCATGTCTTATAACGCCGCTGTTGACTCGTTTTAGCAAGCTGGGCTTGTGTCAAAATATCTCTTCATTCTGGCGTAGTTATAATAAACTGCCCCATCTACTTTCCGCTGTGCATCACATGCATTTGCAATCTTTCTAACAGTGTCTTCACAGCAGTTAAACTTAAACATTGCCTGATCAATTCTGATATAATCAGGTTCCCCAAATTCTCTTGGTCTTTTTAATCTTCCCATTGCTCATGCTCCTATCTTTAATTCAATTTCAGCTTCATCGCTGAAATACTTATCTTCCATAAACAGCATGGCTCCTTCTTTGACTATTTTCTTAGTACGCTTGATTCTTGACTTCACTGCTTCCGGTGAAAGATTCTCAGCATCTGCAATTGTGAATAAGCTTTCCTTTGCGACAATATATCTTTCAAGAAGTTCTCTCTCGTCAATATCAAGGCTTTCCACCTGACTGCAGACTATCTCGTAATCATCTCTCATATCCAGCAGCGTCAATATTTCTGCTCTATGTCTGAAATAGTCCTCGGAGTCCTTAAGTGCTGTGTTATAATCCCCCTCATGGATTGCTTCCTGAATGGAAACATTCTCAACCGCAGTATTTGCAGTCACATCACTTATGTTAGATGTCTGGACTCTCACGCCCAGTTCCCCATGCTCCCTGCGCCTCTTATGCTCGCGCTCATTTCTGATAACAATGCTAAGGCACTTCTCGTAACCTTCAACCATCTTGGTGAACCTTGCATAGTTACGCAGGATGAAATCCACTCTAGTGTCTAAATCAGATATACGATATTTGTCTACAATAGTCCGTACTACAGCCATAAGTCCCCCTCTCTGGAAAGCCTGTAATAATCAATAATTGTAATCCCATAAACTATCATAAACCGCATAAACACTGAGCTTCAATGTCATTATTGTGTCGTTTATGTCACACTGTGTGACACCTCAAAAGCATTCCAGGCCCTCGATTTGTCTGAGCACAGCCTTCTTAACTACTTCATTATTAATAGAACTATATGCCCTAACCAGCTCATCTATCTCACTGTTACCTGAACTTGTTTCCCCCTTTAGGATCCAGTCTGTTGATACATTGAACTTTTTGGAATACAGCAAGAGAATACTTACCGGTATTTCTCTAAGTCCGAGCTCATAGTTCGCCAGCGTGGATCTCCCCGTTATGACGAATTCATCCGACATATCCTTTTGGCTTAGTCCCCTGCTCTCACGCAGTGCTTTTATCCTGTCCCCAACAGTTGCTCCTGCAGCTAACTTCATAGGCACTTCTCTCCTCTCCATTTTATGTAGTAGAAACTCATGAGATATTTCTGTTGCAACAGTATGCATGGTAACACCAAAAATGCCATCCGGATTACATATTAATTACGCTACAGGTACAGCCATAATACACATTAATTACGCTCCGATTACAGCTAATAGGGCAAAAAGAAAAGACTGCCGAAGCAGCCTTATTTCTCAATCTTATTCCCGTTTTCATCAATGATTCCGTTGATCTTATCTTCCATATCCCTGCGCTTGCAGTATTTCCAGATCAGAAGTCCAAACAACACTATAGCATCTTTCTTGACCTTGAAAAATCTCGTGTTCGGAATCCCTGTTTCCATCATCATGGTATCATTGGAGACCAATCTGTTTTTCCCCTTAAGATACATTTCATTCACTATCTTAGCCAAAACATCTCCATCTTCAGCAAATGCCTTCATCTGATCAAGTACCTGACAACTCTTTGCCTCAAACCATTTTTCACATGCTACTTTCCAGGCAAAAGCTTTCTTCTGCTGCTGCGTGTATTTCCAAGGATTATCTACAATATCAAGGAACTTAGTCCTATATGGAATCTTTTTCGACTCGTTGTCAGTCCATTCATGTCCTTGGCTTTCAGCATATGCTTTACCATCATTAAACATCTCAAGCAGATACCTGATTACATCGTCCATTTCATCATAATCGATATCCTGAGCAAGACACTCATTTACAATAATCTGGTGCGTAGTGATAGTTGTCATCATAATCTCTTCCCTCTTTTCCCTCAAATCCAACTAAAAAACCGCAAAACAGGCAACCAGTTATGAGATAGAACTTCACACTGATTGCCTGTCACTTCCACTTGTAGTTAAAAATCTTTGTTGTCACTATGCAGGCGCATTCCCCGATGCCCACAGTAATTGATTACTATTTCTCTTACTTCTTGCTATTTTCTTTACTAGACCTCCGTGTCTTTTTCTTTGCTTCTGTAACTGCTTTATATCTTTCTAAATCTTCGCCTTCCTGTAATGCTAACAATGAATCTATAATTTTCCATACTATCTGTTGATATTCCGGTTTGAGTTTCCTGTATTTTCTAAACTGAGAGTCTTCTGTTTCACTAAGATGTAATGTGTTTACTCCCGGATCAAGTATTTCTGAAAGTTCATATCCAAGAGCACGCAATAGTATCTGAACAGTATCCAACTTTGGAACTCGTCCCTCTTTAAGAGCATCAACAACAGTACTGTATGTTAAGCCTGTAGCAATGGCCAGTTTATGGAAATTAGAATTCTGTTTATCCATCTCATCACGTATGACACGCGTGAGATCTGCCATATCAACATTAGCCATGATATTGCTCCTTCCGTAGAATTTATTAAACTACAAAACTCCGTATAATTCGTCATCAACTACACGTAACTCTCACTCACGACAAATCGATATAATCTCATTTGTCACAACAGAGCTGTTACTTGATTTTCCCGGAGGAGCTCTTCCATAATATTCTATGTTTCTATGCTGAATAGCATAAAAAAGAAGCCCCGTCCATCCCGGCACAAGGCTCCTGTACTCACATTCTATATAATTAGCATTTTCTCTAACAGCAAAAAACACACTGATAAATCAAACGCTCCTTAAGCTGGAAAGCTTAAACAAAACAAAGTAAAAAAACTATATCATTTACCCGCCCCTTCGTACTCTCTGTTCCTCTTTTTTATGTCTTTTAACATTGCTATGTAGTATTTTTTCTCATCTGGAGAACAGTCCGATACAAGATCCGCTATTTCCTTACCATATTTCGCCACTACGTCATTATTCTTTCTTCCAACTAGATAATCTACAGATACTTTTAATGTTTCTGATATATTCACAAGTATCTCAAGTCCTACTCTAGTCTGTCCTCTCTCAATTTCACTCATATAGGTATGGGACACACCCACCAGATCAGCCAGGTCAGCCTGTTTAATGTGCTGCTTTAGCCTCATATTCTTGATTCTACGTCCAACTTTGTCGTATTGAATATCCATAAGCGCTCCATAATCTGTAAAACAAGTCACTTCTATTCAAGTTTAACTAAATGGATAATTGCTATAAATAAGCCACACACGAATCACTTAAACCACAGTTGAAGTCATAAATCGTTTTCCATAGCACTTATGCGGTAATTTGTCATTGAGCCTAAATTGTATATGAATTGATATTTCTATATAAAAAAAACGAACTGACAATTTGCCAGCTCGCTCTTAACTGATCATTCCTCATTCTTTCGTATAACCTAAATATCTCATTACAGTCTCAAGCCCTTCAGTTGGCACGCAGAAAGTGCCGTCACGGTGATTGCATCCTTCAATTACTTCCTCAATGTCAAACCACTTGACTTCTTCCACCTCTTCGGTCTGAAGGACCAGCTTGGTCTCATCCACAGGCTTTTCATAAACATAGACAAAAGCAACTTCATTGTCCCTGAACATTTTGCCATGGAATCCCATAGCATATTTGATATGGAACTTACCGGCATATGTCAGATCACCTTCATTTGCTCTTATTCCCAGCTCTTCAAAAAGCTCTCTCTGGGCTGACTCCAGCGGCTCATCCCCTGCCTGGATATGTCCGGCTGATGAAGTATCATACATTGACGGAAAAGATTCTTTCTCTGCGCTTCTCTTCTGCAGAAGCACCTGATAGGAATCTCCGTTTTTTCTCACAATCCATATGTGTGCTGTCCTGTGCATGATACCCTTATCATGAGCTTCAGATCTTGTTACTGTCTGCCCCGTCACAAAACCATTTTCATCAGTTATGTCAAACAATTCTTCCATAGTCTCTATTCTATCTATCCCCTTGCCGCAAATACATTTTCACTTTTTTTCTATCATTTGATCTAAGCTTCTCTACGGATGATCTCATCCAACTCCTGTTTGATATAAATAGCCTTACCACCACTGAATATTTCTGTCATTTCAAGGTGGCGCGCCCTAATCTTTTTGAACTCTAACCAATCCCATCCATACGCTGCCTCAATATATTTTCCCATACCATTTTCACTTATGTACACAGGATCGTCATAGTGTAGCACCTTAGTAGCATCTAATTTGTGCTTCAAATGCAGGTTTACACTAACGGCCCCAGCTATATATGCTGGTATCGAGCAACAACTTATGGCACATTGATTATCTTTATTTGAGAAATCATTAAATCTGCTGGACATAAAAGAAAAAATATTTTCACACAGAGAAATCTTGACCACTTCATCATGCTCAAATAGGAAAACCAAAAGTTTTTCATCCTCCTCGTGATAAGGGCAGATTAATAGTTTTTCATTATATTCCTGTCTGTTTTCGATCAGTTCTCTGTCTATCTCTGCACAGGTCTGATAAAACTCATCTAAGTCTATACTTCTTACAACATCAAGGGACCCTGACAATCGCTGAAATTCTTTCTTTGCTTTCTCCTGCTTTTCAATCCAGCGCTCTATTTTCTGGCGTTCCACGGGACAATGACACCTATGTCCATGTAGTAATTCCCATTTTTCCGGGCTTACTGATGAACAATCAAGCTCATAGCAATCATAGGAATCCTCTTCAAGATTCGGAGTCTTTCGTGTTAATGGGCATATCTTGATAGCGTCTCCACTTGTTGTTCTTCCAGCTGTATATTTATATTGATTCATATCTTTTCCTTCAGTGCATCATGAACCACCACTGCATTACCATGATGATTACAATACTATGCCATTGTTGTTTATTTTATCAAAGCTTATGATATTCACTAAAAACGCTTTTGCGCCATATAGTAATAATACATTACATTATTATTGATTTTTCTCTTTGCCTCTTTACTATCACTTGCTGCCTTATTCAGTAGATCTGCAGTTTTCAAAAAAGCTGCAATACCTGCACTTGTAAGCCCAATCTTAGCCCCAAACCTTATTAGGTTTTCTAAAACGTTCATAGCCCCTGCTATGTCTGCCCCTGTTGTTATTGTAGCTGCCATCCCCGCACCTAGATAACCTATTTTTTTCCGTTCTTCCTCATCTTCCAAAACTCTTTTTCCAAAATTCAACAGCGTATTTGTCTCCCCGGTTAATTCATTAATCTCGTTAACATTTGGAAGGACCTGGGTTTCATACAGCTTTAGACACTCATATTGGAAATCATCATCCCATGGTAATGATGACATTTTTTCCGCAAATCCATATATTGCACTTCTAAAATTATCCAATGGTGCTTTCATTTCTTTTTTAAAATCTATAATCTCTGAAATCTCAGCATATTCAAGCATAGGCAATGTCATCATTATATTCGAAGCTACACCAGCATGCCTCAGTATTTCTTTATCCATGTCCGAAAGCTTAATACAGTTTGGCGTTGCATCCAAAACGCTTCCTATAACATCAGTACAAATACTGTCGAATAACGGGAATGATGTTTGATGTTTCATTGTACCGACTAGATTAGCAAAAAAACCACCCGTTAACTCATTTACATCAAATGCCTCAAAATCATAATCATATACATCAATAACTTCCTGTTTTATTAGATCTCTGATTTCACTTCCCACGCCAACTTCGGTCATCTTGTTTAGAGCTTCTTCAAGCATTTCTTTGCAATACTTCTCATACTTCTTCATCATTAGTTGTGCTTGAATCTCTTGCCCGGTTCTTCTCTTATTTTTGCGCAACAACGGCAGATATGGTTGTATCTGAATTTCAAGGTTTTCCAATTGTGCTACTAATACTTTTGCTTCCTCGTTATCCAGGGACTTCAAAAAGGGAATAAAGCTCGTGATAAGCCCTTCCATATCCTTTGCTTTTGAAAGTCGAGCTGGGAAATACTTAAACACCGCATATTCTGCCATGCCTACAAGCTCCACCTCATCAGCATATAATAATGCCCCCTTAATAAGCTTCATGTCTTCATTAAACTCAAGATTACTCGAAGCAGTTCCAATTGTAAATTTCATACATCATTCCTCATAAGAATCTTTGTCCTCAAACTTGATTTCAAATACTAAATCTTCTATTACCTTTACGCACTCCTCAGTGCTTTTCTTTATATCATTTCCCCAAAATCGCACCACATTCCAACCAGCATAAATCAGCTGTTTATTTATCTCATCATCCCGTTCACGATTCCTAGATATTTTACTTATCCAAAAATCACTATTATTGCTGTTCATAAGCTTTGACTTAAGAACCTGCCAGTCTCTACCATGAAAGAACTCGCCATCACAGAAAATTGCTATTCTGTACTTGGTAAGAACAATATCCGGATGTCCCGGCAGCTTGTCATAATGTTTTCTATAGCGGTATCCTTTCTTCCATAATGCTTTTCTTAGAATTACCTCTATCTTTGTATCCTTTGACCGGATATTTTGCATATTTTTTCTTCGTTGGTATGGTGTTAAAACATCAGACATTTCGCTTCACCTTATAAAAATCAACTTTCATTCCTTGGCATGGCAATGAACAATCTTTGATACTCCGCCAATCTGTTCTTTAACGCTTCCACATCACATTCATTATTTAAAACATGCATTTTTCTGTGACAATTAGGGCAAAGTGCCACAGCATTGTTTATCGAATCTTCACCACCATTTGCAAGCCACTCCACATGATGCTCTTCCAAATATGGCCTTCCATACTGATCAAAAAAAGGCGCATTTTCACGGCATAAATCACACTTACCTTCTGCTCGACTTTTTACTGCGGCAGCTATAACGTCATCTCTTTCATAACTTTGGATTATACGACTTGCTCTTCCACGTTTTTCGTTTTCAGCTTCGATTGATTGTTGTTCATTCCGCGTATGTTCTCTATTAAGTGCTTGTTCCAGCAATTCCTGCGTAGTTTTATTGGTTCTTACACTATTCTCATTTCTACGCTTAACGATTTGTGTGTCATGTCTAGCAAAATCTTCATTAAAAAAAAGTCTAAATATATACTCTGTACTATTTCCATACAGCTCCCTCTTTTCAATAGCCAGCGACGTATACTTTGGGATTACTGTATAAGCTATTAGCATGGAATAAATATTACTGATATCATTTGATCCAGCATAGCACCTACCATTAGTTGATTTTTTTATATAAAAAGGGAAGGATAAATCATTCTTATTAGCAACCACTTTCTGTAATCTATAATTCCACCCTGCTCGCCCAACATTCTTCCACATATCAGAATGTCGCTCAAATGATTTGTAATTATTTAACCATGGACGTACATACTCACTCTTCACTTGGGTCAAATAATTAACAACATTATCAAAGTCAAATCGGAATATATTTCTTCCAACCAGTTCATATACCTGCTTGTTTTTATCTGTTTTCCCAGAGACCTCTACAATATTGCCAGTAATGTCAAAAAAACCTATCTCACTTTCACTGATATAGATTTCTCCACCAAGCCCCCCAGAGTCTTTTTCAATAATTAACGAACAATATGCAGGTAAATTCTCGAGTAATAAAACATTGCCATCTATCATAATATCTCTCCTAAGAAAAAACGACACAGTTTCAGCACTATGTCGTTTTCAACAAATCTTATCCCTTATATACATTTGCTCTATGATATTCCAAATACTTGCACCTCTTATCATCAATCTGCAATTTAGGCAAATTCATACCATCATAGATATTAAGTCTATGCTGATTCATTGGTGAAATCCATGGTGAAACGGTTACTGTCTTGTCATCATTAAACGTAATAAATCCCTGATCAAACAATCTATCATATGTGGGTGTGAGAGCAAATCCATTTTTATAATCAACCTTCTCTTCATCTGTTGATCTTGCCCATGGTTTTATATGACTGGCTATAAGAAGTCTCTCATCATTAACAAGCGTAAATGGGCAAAACTGGCAATCTTCAATAAGCTTTCTTCTATATTCGCCTTGCCCCTGCCTTGCCTCTACAAGGTTTTGCTTTTTCTTCTCAGACATATTGCTTTCTATAATCTTCTTCTCTTCAGCCTGCGCAAGAGGAGATTCATATTTGACAATATCTGATTTGTAATCAATGAATATTCTGCAATAGTAATATATTTTCCCTGCAGGGCTCTTTACTTTCATAATTGAAAGATATGAAATATTAGGAATTCCCACAGACCGCATTAAATCGTAATAATCTGAATCTGACTGCAGATATACTCTTGGCGGATTTACATCTTTACGATACACAGAGAAAGACATTATCCGTTTAGCATACTCTGACACTCTTGCTTGAAGATCCGAGTATATCTCAGGCATCTTATCCTTTTTTACATAATCCTGCTGTGGATTCATATATTCTTCTTTTGCATCAAGTAAATATTTATCGAAATCCTCCTTCAAAAAGAAGAACTCCCTGTCGATATTGTCGAAGAACTCATGATATCTTTCTCCAACGTTACCTACATAAAGCTTTGCTTCTCCATGCCCTGTGCCAGTTTTGTTCTTAACAAAAGAATCTGCCAGCGTAATATTATTAAGTGCATCAAGAACCTCATATGTTTCGTTCGCTATTCTAATCTTCTGCGTCTTAGGCTCCGACATTAAGCTTTTCCTTTCCTTCCAGCTGCGGACACACCGACAATATCTCTTCCATGATATGAATCAGCACATCTACAACAATAGAATTTCCTGCTTGCTGGTACATTGAAGTATCTGCAACAACAATCTTAAACTCGTCAGAGAATCCCATTAGTCTTAGACACTCTCTCGGAGTAAGTTTGCGAAGTCTTCCATCAGTTGTTACATAGTTATCGACTCCGGCTCTATGCATTTTATGCATTGTTGTAAGCAAAGGTCTTGCTATATCAAGATCTGTCTTGGGCTTACTATAGAAATTCTTAGTACCTGAAGAAAGCACATATTTTACAACTTTCTCAGACAAAAAATACTTCTCAAGCTCCGGAATATTATTCTTAACAGCATCTTCTTCAGACTGGAATACAAAATCGCCATGCCAGTTAAATTGCTGATTTTTCTTTTGGCAAAGCTGGATGTCTCCATCTATCTGTGTAAATCTTTTCTCTAGATTCTTTTCCTTAGTTACAAATTCAACACCCTTCTTAGGAAGGAAGTACCCTCCAGGAGCATTATCGAAAAGGAAGTCCTTCATCTTCTTTTCAAGCTTTATTGCCTCAGGAAATTCAAACTCGTGATCCAAATCAAGATCATCCCTGAATCCGACAACAAAAAGTCGCTCTCTATTCTGAGGAATACCATAATCTCTCGCATTTAATACTTTCCATGAAAAGTGGTATCCCAGTTCCTTGAACACTTCCTGCATCTTCTTCCAGGTTTTTCCCTTGTCATGAGACGTAACAGCCCTTACATTCTCATATATAAATACTTTTGGCTTTATCTCATTTATAAGACGAGCATATTCGTAGAACAGTGTTCCTCTAGTATCATCAAGACCACGCTGCTTACCAACTAGCGAAAACGACTGGCATGGACTTCCACCAACAAACAAGTCTACCTGACCTTCATACTGCTTTCCATCTAAAAAAGCTACATTCCAATGAAAATCATCCTCGCTTATTTTGTAATTTGCCATATAGGACTGCTTAACCTTATTTCTAGACTCCAATCCTTTATATAAAGAGTCTATATAAGCTTTTCTTGCTTTCCAATCATCTCCAAGATCATCAAGATGCCTTTGTACTTTCATATAATTGATTTTCTCATACAACTGGCTTGTTCTCTGAGAAATATCCTGAACTTTGCGAATAATCTTCTTACCGTTAACTTCCTCAAGATAATCATATAAGTCCTTCAGTGATCCGGATATTTCTTTCCAATCAATGTTATCCACGGATGTAAAATCTGCAGACTCTCCCAACTCTTCCAGCGAATTATCCTTCTTAAAATCGTTGCTAACCTCAAGGATAATCTGCAGTTTTCTAAATTTTCGTTCAATATCACTTCCAGAATCAAATGAATTCTTGAAAGTCACATACTCCTTTATTCTTGATTTCTTCACCTCTTCCATGGAAATGATTTTATCAAGCAGAGTTATAATGGATGCTTCCTCATTTATATCAACTGACTCTAAAGCATCGACCACTTTTCTATATTCCTTTTGAGCCTCGCTCAGCATACCCTCCAACTGTTTTTTATACAAATCGTCGTATTCATCAGCGAAGCTAATATCCCTGATGGTAGCCTCAAGTGACTTAAGCTCAGCTCCTATATCATCAATATTCATCCCTACATCCTTATCGAGGATGTTTACATCTCCATTATCACAGGCGAAAACAATCTCACTATCTATGCCCATTCTATCCAAAGCATGTTCAATTGCACCAATCCCCGAAAATACTGTAGCTAATCTAATCATTACTGCTCACTCCCTAAAACATTCTTCCAAACATTATAACACTTTCATGCTATTATTTATTATGCCAGATCATAATAAAACTTACCAGATGTAAAAGGTATTTTTTCACCCTTACGTTCTATTAATGACACAACAATAGTCCCATAAAAATACCACCTCACAAAATCAGTATCCATGCGGAATTTCCGTTAATCACAGAAACATAAATAGAAAAGAGAATCAGATCAGCTCTCTGATTCTCCTATCACTTTCAATATTGAACTCTCTTTATTATGTATGAAGAAAAATCTACTCCACTTCGCTTGTCTATAAAGCTCCCCGGATCTATCTTTATATCCATCTGGTCCGTTTTGTCCGCCCTGACTAATAGCCCCGGTTCTGTTTCAGTTGCAAGTTTCAAAGTATAAGCCGGTACTCTCATGATAACAAGTTCCATTTTTGAATTATCATTGAGGATTATATCCCAGTCTTTTTCCAATAGGTTGGTTTTGGGGTTTGCCCAAAATGCAGACTTATCATCCGGTAATACTGAATATGTTGCTGTTTTATCTATAGCAACACCATTCTCGTTAAGAAATGTTATCGCTTCTGTTTTTGCTCGTTTACCCAAAGCAAGCTTAGTCTTAATGTCAATTGTATTTATAAGTGAGTTCCCTTTATCAGCTTTTGGATCAGCAAATACAGTAATACCGATAAGTCGCATCAGAAATAGCGCTTCATCAAGATACTGCCCAAGGAACACCTCCCTGAACTTATCAACCTTTGGATTGTTCCCTTTATTCTTATTATCACAGTCAAGTTTCCCTATATCTTTGGCCTTTTCAATCAAAACTGATTCCAAATAATCAATATCAGTATGCGTAAGGCTATCGCTCTGTGTAGTAAGAATGACCACACTTTCCCACCAGTCTTTACCTACTAAATGCTGGTTTATTCTTTTTGCAAGATCTGATGACTGGCCAACATAGACCTTATCTTTAGACAGTAACAAATAAACTCCATATTTGTTACATGCATCTGTTTCTAGAAGTTCTGATACAGATTCTCTTGGTGCAGAATATAATTCTCCTGAATTCCAGCTGGAATCCTCCATGCTTATTACGCCGGATAAATCACCCTCATGCAAAAGTAAATTAATAGTCTTAGCTTTAGCTGTTGCCATTTGACCCACCTCTTTTAACATCCATCATTTTTAAGTATAAGGGCTCCAAATTCTGTGATCAAATACTTTTTCTCTGTCAGCTGTATGTCTGATTTAATATGTGAAAATAAAAAAGCAGGGCAGCTACACCAAAATGTAACTGCCCCTAACATCATTCATTATTAAGCTGCCAACTCTAAATCTTTCTCCACTTCATTCCCCCAACTATCCCAGCCTGGAGTCTTCTGTCTTGCAAATAATTCCACCCTTGGCACATCCCCCACTAGTTCCACAATCCGGTCACGAGTCTCTGCTGGCTTTTTACTGTGCTGTTCAATATGACTGATTATCACCTGATGGACTGCTCTGCCGATTCGTTTTGGATGTCCTTTGGTGGCAAGCAGGCAGATTTCTGCATTGGATCTTGTCCAATAGCCCATGCCCCAGAAAAGAGAATCGCATTTCTTGTTCTGCTTCACCCAGACAAATGCAACCGTTTTGTAATCAAAGCCCCATGCTTTTATGACATCAAACGCTTCCATGAGGTTTGGGAAGGTTGCCCACATGAAAAGAACACAGTCATCCGCAGCAATATCCGCAACAGGAAGTCTGCAGATATCCTCCACGCTCATTGTGGGATAATGATTCTCTGCACTCCTTCCCTTGCCCTTGTCTGACCAAACGCCATATCTCCATGGTGGGTCGCAATAGATCACGTTGTATTTTTTCTGCTCTCCATTTTTATTTTTGTTTTCCATTCTTACAAATCCCCCTTCAAAAGATTCACCTACCCCATCTCCAGTACCCTGGCGTACTAACGCTGCAAGTGGTGCAGATGTGGTCACATCTACTCACTTGTTGGGGCACATCCCCAATCCCCTTAGCATCAGATTGCAAATCTGACTACGCTCCTACGGAGCTAAATGAGAAAATTCGCCAAGATGATGGCATAGATTTGGGCACCGCCTTAGATGACAGTGCCCTGATTGTTATCGTGTATGTTCATGTTCCTTGTTTTCTTTCTGCTGACCATCGATGCCAAGCATCTGGTCGATGTCATACTTTGCAGTCTGATATAACTGCATATCATTCTTTACTTCTTTGTATTCTGCATAGGCAGCTTTCTTTTTAGCCAGGACTTCATCATATTCTGCTGAGAGTTCTTTTACCGACGGAAGCTTTCCTTCGTGGTTGTTAAAAGAATCCTTTGCAGCTTTGTGAGCCATGATGTCTTCCTTATGCTCTGCAAAAAACTTTTTGCTGTAACCGGACTTGCGATAATCAGCATATACATCCCTGGTCCTGGCATAAGTGATGATGTTGCTGCGAAGCTCTGAGATTTCCTTAAGCCTTTTCTCATATTTTTTTATGTCAGAACTAAGTTTGCTGAAACGATCCGAAGTGTCTCCTGCTCTTTTTTCCAGTTCGTTGTAACTACGAAGTCCCTGCTCCTGAAAAAAAAGAATTGCCTTCATGACATTTTTTACATTGAACTTCTTAGCCCACAATTCATAGCCTGGACCTTTTCCTTTTGCAATGATGTCCTGAAGATTAAGGAGAAGGTCGAAGCTGTCATCCCTGTAAAATGGCTTGCTGTCTTTTTTCATGTCAGCGCCTTTGGCAACACCCTCTATCTTTTTTACCAGCTCGTCCTGAGTGTAACCTTTTCCCAGAGATCTGAACCGGATGAAGCGCTGCTGACCATTCCCTCTGACAGAAATATGTTTGCCACGCTTTATCTCGTACCCTGAAGAAGCTAACTCTTTCAAAAAGTCATCAAAAGTCTTTGGTTTTTTTGAAAGAGCGATGTCGATTGCCTCACGAAGTTTATCACGAAAGCTCGGCCCATTATCTTCATGGATGTAAGTTGTCTTACTGTGATAAGGAGCCGGAGCTATAACGGAATAACCATTTTCCATGCAGATTATGTTGGAAAGTTTTCCAAGAGCAATACCAGAGCCCCAGAAGTTTCTGAATTTCTTTTGGCAGTCTAGTGTTGTGGAATTAAAGATCACATGATTATGGATGTGTTTCTTATCGGTATGAGTCGCAACGATGAAAGCATGATTACCTTTTGTAAATCTCATGGCAGTCTCATATCCGATTCTGTTTGCTTCCTTCGGTGTAATTTCTCCAGGCTTAAAAGACTGCCTAATCTGATATGCTATTACATTGTCAGTTCTTTTTCGCCCGGTCATCTGCTCATAATCCCTTTTTGAAACTGCGAACTCTTCATCCACTGTCTTAGGATCACAGGCATACGAAGTTACATAAGTACCATTCTCTGTTTTGTCCGGGTTCATTGCATAATCAGTTCTCTCACCAATGCACTTGTTCAGAGTCCTGCCCTTATTCTGATGTAATGCAATAAGTCTTGTTGCCGCCATATTTCTCCCTATGAATCATAAAAGTGCGGCTATAGGATTCTCTCCCATAGCCGCACATATCACTTTATATTTGATAACCTATCAAGTATCTCTCTGATTTCTTCCCAGATTCCGTCCTGCTGTTCCTTTAACTGCTGAATGTCATGGAGATAAATACTGCCGGTCTCATTTGCTTTCTTTGCATACTGATTCAGATTGTTGCTATTGATGCGCATGAGTCTGACAACCTCTTTTACATCAGAAAGGTCCAGCAAAATGATATAGCCATCTATTGCCATCTTCATGATATAGGCGCTCATGTTTTTTACTCCGGCTGTTTCCATGTTGGCACGGATCTTAGCTTTATCAGCTTCAGAAATCCTAAGATGTATCTCTGTGTTCTTTTCCATGTCACAGCACCAGCTCAGGAGTCAAACTTCGATGTGGTCTGTCATCTGTTTCAGGCTTACAGTCGCGAAGCTGCTTCAACAAAGATGTTTTCTCCACTTTCTCTGCTACCTTCTCATGATGCTCTCTGATTTCCTCTTCGTCGGGAATACCATTACAATTATCATCCCTGAATTTATCAGTATGCTCATCAGCCTTGACGTTGTTAATGATGCCATCAAGATTATTGTCATTCTGCTCAATCTGATCTTCCAAACCTCGTCTCACATTTCCAAGAGTGTTCGGATCAAGTTCCTGCGGAAGCTTCATTCCAAATTCAGCCCTGACCTTGTACTCGATAAGCGAAAAGACATATGCCGGCATGGTACGGACATCTCGCTCCCAGTCCTGCATCGTCCTATATGGAATACCAAGGTACTCAGAAAATTCATTTCTGCTCATACCGGTGGACTCACGTAGCTGTATAAATCTTTCGCCCTGAGTCATGTCATTAGTGATCATCGGCATGACATTAGAATCTGCAAACAGTTCTGTGTGCGGTGCTGCAGGAGCTACTCCATTAACATCGTCCCACTTTTCAATAGGTGTTCCTGTTCTTCTTTCCATAACAGTATCACTCCCTTCTGTATTTCCTTTCAGGAAATCGGATCTCGTACTGCACCTTGCCCTCATCATCGTATGTGATATCAACATAGCAGTTAAATGTCTTACCGGTCTTTCTGGACTTACATCCCATGAGCTTTACAGTTCCACAGTTAAGAAGTTCCTCTGCTATTTCTTTTGTCATCTCCTTACCGATAGCCTGGAAAAACTTATTGTCTTTCCAGATGGCAAAGCTGCAGTCCATGTTGTCACAGAAATATGCCATGTCTTTTTCAACCACGTTGGTTCCGCAGCAGGGACAAACTCCAACGACATCTGCTGTTTCAGGCACTTCTATCTTTTCTTTGTTATCAAAACCTCCAAATGGCAGCTCTTCATCATAAGCTGCCGCATCCATCCAGCCGTCATCATTTACATTTCCCATAATGCTCAGCCCTCCTCTTCATCATCAAAAGAATCTTCGTAAGCACCGGGGCTCAATTCATACTCGTCCTTATACTCGTATCTGTAATCATCGATAAGAATATCCGCCATGTTCTTCATGGACTCTGTCAGATCCTTTGATGTTTCAAAAAGATCTCTTGTCTCACCAAAAATACTTACTTCTTTTTCCGCAAGATCAAGAGACCTCTTCATCGTCTGTGCCATGTCTTTTATAAGATGTGCAATATCTGCACCACTCTTTACTGCTTTTAACAGCTTTCTATTTTCCTCATGAAGCTCTATATTGATTTCCATTATGTCCTGCTTCTTTGCCATTAGATTGCTACCCCCTTTTCATTGGCTGCACCCCCAGCCGCCTTATCTTTACTTAGCTTTTCCTTTTCAACCTTGAGCTTATCCAGAAGAGATGGTCTCTTTCCTCCATTTCCATCAGGAAGGATCCTTACAGTTCCAAGAATCTTCCTTCCAATATTTCCATTAGTAGCTGGCTTATCAGCAACAACACCCTCATCATCTTTAAGTGGCCAGTCATCACCTGGCTGCTTCTGCTCTTCTCTCTGCTCCTTGGCATATTTTTCAAGCTCTGCCTCCTGCTCTGGACTCATCTCCTGCGATTTTTCTTTATCAATCATCTTATCTTCTACAGAACGGATGATCATAGCCGATGTGGACCTTATGGTATTAAGAGCAGCCTTCAGTTCCTTCATGGACTCATCCGTAGTGTATGACGCAAGATAAGGAAAAGAATAAGCCCCAGTATCATACCCAAAGAAATTAAGTACTACTGCTGCCGTTCCTTCAGCTTCAATTTCTTTTCTGTTCTTACTAATGTCTTTTCCAGCATCGGCATGAAGCTTCGCGTGAACCACTTCATGAAGGCAAGTCTTAAGAGTCTGCAGCTCAGACATATCCTTCTGAATTGCTATTCTCTTTTCAGCCACATGGTAGTAGCCCTTGGCTCCCGTAGTGATATCCTCATATCCGATTGGAACAGGACTGATATCCCTTATCACACCCATGAGAATAGAGAACTTATTAACATCGCCCTTTAGCTCATCTATGCCGAGTTTGGGAAGTTCTTTTCCTTCTGTCTGCGATACATCAAAGGTACTTTCAGCCTTAAATCCCATGAGATTAAGTTCCTGTTTTTCCTTTACAGGTTCGCCATCTTTATCCAGGACTACCTTTCCGTTGGCATCCAGCTTGTCCACTTCCTTTTCAATGGTATATGGAGCAGGTGCTATTACCTTGATTCCCTTTTCACCCTTTTTCACATAGCGCCCCATCTTTTTCCAAGCGCTATAACTCTGGCATAAAGTTGCGTCAGGCTTCTGCATGGAAATTAGGATGCAGTTATTCAGAGAGTAATGAGGAAACTTTGCCATTGTTGCTAAAAGAGTCTTGAACTCTGCACTGCTCCTAACAGACTTAACACCAACTTCAAGCTGGTCTGTCAGCTCTTTCAGTCTGTCTTCACGACTTTTGAAGTTCATGTTCTGGGCATTATTATTTGTTTCAGCCATTCAGATCACCTCACTTTGATTTCTTTGGTGCTTTAACTGAAGAAGGAGCCTGCTTAGCAGACTCCTCCTTTGCAGCTTTCTTTGCTGCCTGTGCATATGAAATGTATCTTGATTTACGTGCCATCACTCATCCTCCTCGCCGCAACAACCATCGCAGATATCACAGAGTCTAAAGTAAAGATCTTCTTCATCAAAGCAGAAGTCTTCTCTGTCAGTGAGCGTTCCTATCTCAGTTTTATACTCTGAGCAAATGTTTCCATGTCCCATACGGATGGATTTCACAAGAACGATATCTCCATCTGTCAACAGATATATCTGGTTTCTGTCGAGAACATCAGTCACACCATCATAGTGTGCACACTCGATTTCTTCATAGATTTTTACTGCAGGGCAATAAAACAGCCCTTCAGGAATGATATCTATACCTTTTTCATAAGTCTTGATAACCGGAATAAACTCTCGAAAGCACTCATAAATATTGGGACAGAGCTTTTCTGTATATCTATCAGCAAGAGCTTTAATAATGACTTCGTCATCCTCATGCTCATATCCATCACGACCACCAGTGTATTTTAAGAGATCCATCCACTGGCTATATTCCAAAAAGCCAAAGAGTTTTACAAGAGACTCATGTAGTTTTTCTTTAGGAAATTTCTTTTCATCTATCATCACTCATCCCCCTCATCATAGGACTGCTCTTCTCCGGTATCATCATAAGAAGATTCCTCATCTTCACTAAGGCTCTTAAGATAATCTTCATCCTCATAGTCCTCGTCAGGGTCAGGCAAAGTATTTTTCTTTTTGGAATTTTTAGTAGATGTGTAATACATAAATCCACCAGCGGCGCCAAGTCCAAGAATCAATATAATAGCCATGATGCCATTCACATTTACGTCCTTCTTTGGCTCCGTCTCTGGTTCAGGTTCTTTTACCGGCTCAGGTTCCGGCTCAGGCGCAGGAACAACAGGCTTCTCTTCTACCTTTTCCTCTACCTTACCTTTTCCTGTTACTGCAATATATTCACTGACCTGGTCCTCATCCATCAGGGACAAAAGATCCGACTCATCCACCATGTTAAGGAAGTGTACCTTCTCGTTGCCGTCATCGTCACGGTCAATGATGATGTAGAAATAATTGCCATTCTTAGTCATGACTGTGATGAACTGCTTGCCACCAGCTTCAAGACTGCCGTAGTCATCCACCAGCTCCATGTTCCCGTCAGGAGTAAGTGGCCCCCACTTCTCCTCGATCTCAGGCTCTTTACCCTCGCAGTTACGATAGTCCTTCTTACAGAGCTTGCACTCCTCATTAACATGGTCTTCTGTACACTTTTCCTCGCAGATACAGTCATAACCACCGGCTGCAGCTGTAACAGGATTCAAATAAAAAAGTGACCCGCAAAGAGCCACTGACATGCCAAGAACTTTTAACCTGGCAGCTATAGAATTAATAAACTTCATTTAAAACATCCCCCTCAATCTTGATATCGTTATTGTCTGCAGTGTCCTTAGCACTGCCAAAAGGCTCTCTCTTCTCAGAGTTCTTTTCAGAATTCTTGTCTGTTGCAGGGCTCTTCTTAGGAGCAGGCTTTCTTTCCTCTTCAATATATCCAAGTCTCTCCGCTGCCTTTTCCGGAGTAAGCTGCAAAAGATTCATTACTCCGACCATTGTTGTAGCCTCTTCTGATCTGATATTTTCGTCCAGTGCATCGACCTTTTTCTGGAACTCTTCAATCTTTTTAATGTAGCGTTCCCGGTCAGCCCTGTACTTTCTTAGCTTTTCAAACATATTCCCTCCATGATTTAAGGCAGACGGCCAAATCCAAGATAATGGCTCTGCCAGTATGGTGTATTGATTGATGAATAATGAATAGGATTTCCGGCATGGATCATCATTCCATTTCCGACATATATGCCTACATGGCTTGCCCCTGGTGTATCATAAGTACCCTGAAAAAAGACAAGGTCTCCCGGCTTTGCTTCTGACGCAGGAACATTTCCTGTGATGGCACGAAGGCCATTAGCTGTCTGTCTCCCCACATTCCAGCCATTGCCACAGTGATTGATCACGTAACTTACAAATCCTGAACAGTCAAAGCCATCAGGTGAGTATCCTCCCCACACATAAGACACACCCAAATACCTCTCAGCTTCGTGGAGCATACGGGCAAACTCTTCATCAGTAAGATATTCTCCAGGCACATGATAATCGTCATAGTCCCCAGGTCTCGAACCAGGTATGCCGTAGATATCATCCTCTCCAAAGAGGTATTTCTTATTTCCGAATGTCTCAAGGAGCACCTCGTATCTTGCCATCTCATCATCCGTAAATCCAAGCTCTTCAACCACATGTTCAAGTCCATGATTAACAAGATAGATGTCGCAGATGTAATATTCATATTCTTCGATATAGGTGTAATCCTCATAGTACCCGCCTTCAGCATAAGAGTCGTCTTCAACCCATCTGGTATCTTCTACTTCACGTTCCCTTGTCTCTACTGTTTCCTCATATGAAATCTCATACTGAAGCTCGAAGATTTCCTGTATCTTGGCCTGTACTTCAGACTGTGTATATGACTCGAAGATGACTGTAAGTATCGCTGCAAGCTGATAAGGATTGTGACCCATTTCGTCCAGATGGTAATTGATCTCATCGTAATCAGCATGGTCCTCAGCTATTTCATCAACCTCGTCCATAAGACCTTCTTCCAGTTCCTTGTAATCATCTTCCACGGCAAGTATATCCTCATCCTTTGCAGTAAAAGATGTTGCAACAGTAATGTCACCACCACCGGCTCCAAGGGCTGAACATGAATTCATCATTCCAGAGAAGACCAGGATCAGTATAAGGATAGCTGCAATGATAAGGGAAATCACAGGATTGTCTTTTACAAACTCCTGTATCTTCTCAGCAAGAAGTCCCACCATATCCTCTGCCTTGTCCGTGATCTTACGACCTATCTTCCCTGTATTCTCTGCAGCTTTGGCATTCCTTGATGCCGCTTTCCTCTGCATTTCCTTTTTCATTTTTTCCTTTGCAGCCTTTTCAGCAGCACCTTCAGCATCCTTACCCTGATGGAGCTTATTGCTATACTTGCTGTTTTTCACTTTGCTTGTAACACGGCTGACTGCACCACTGGCCACATAACCGCCGGCTTCAAATGCTTCCTCCGCAACACTGCTCTCATCCTTGTTCTGGTCCTCACTGTTGGCTCCGGAAATATCACTGGCAAAAGAAGCTGCAGCACCGACTTTTCTAACAGCTTCTGAAATTCCAGCTTTTGTCCTCTCCCTTGCTACCTTCTGTTCTGATTTCTTAGCAGAATCCTTCTGTTTTCTTACTTTCTCAGCATTTGCAGTCTGCTTTTTTACTTTCTCATGGCGGATATCCTCAGAAGTTTTTCTTTCAGTATTTTTCTTTGAACGCTCCTGTCTGAACTTTTCGCCATAATACTTCTGCGCTGATTCCTTATTACGGAGCTTATCAGCATGTGTCCTCTCTCTTTGGGTTGCCCCCTTATTCTTGGAATTATCCCTTGTGAATAAGCTTTCATCCATCACTCATCTCCCCATAAAACAGCTCAGGCTGACGCTTTATTTGCATCAGCCTGGTTAGAGTTCTTTTCGATAAATTTTGTGTTGATAACCTGATACAGCATGGTCTCCTTCGGGAACCTGTCAACAAATGGCAGGATAACATTGCCATAAAAAATAAGTCCTTCACCTTCTCCCGAATGTGTAACATACGAAAGCTGATGTGGACTTATGTTGAGCTGCTTCGCCAGGATTGCCCTGTCTCCCACGGCCTGATTGAGCATGAGAATGAAGTCAGAGTTCTCAAAAATATTCTCAATCTCACGGGAAGCTAAGAGATCCTTTATGTTCTGGGTTATACCTGTTGGCATTCCGCCCCACTTTCTGAAACGCTTCCAGATCTCTACTGTATAAGCTGCCGTCTGATCTTCACGCAACAAAAGATGGAGCTCATCAATGTAGTATCTTGTACTCTTTCCAAGTTCTCTGTTAGCAGAAACCCTGCCCCATACTGCATCCTCTACAATAAGCATGCCAATCTTCTTAAGCTGCTTGCCCAGATCCTTGATATCAAAGCAGACTATTCTGTTGTTAATATCAACATTGGTGCGATGATTGAACACGTTCAAGGAACCTGAAACATAGATTTCAAGCGCTGTTGCTACAAACTTTGCTTCCGGTTCTTCCTGCTTAAGAAGCTCATTATAGAGGTCTTCCAAAATAGGAATGTTCTCCGGTCTCGGATCTTCAAGATATTTTCTGTAGATCATCCTTGTACATCTGTCAATGACTGTCCTCTCTGCAGGCTTAAGTCCATCTCTTGAACCAAGGATGAGCTCACATAGAGACAAAATGAAATCCACCTTCAGCATGACCGGGTTATCATCATCAGAATAGTTCATGTTGATATCCATTGGATTTACGTACTGGTCTGATGTAGGACTGATGCGGATTACCTGTCCTCCAAGATATTCGACCATTGCACGATACTCATTTTCCGGATCACAGATAATAATGTCATCATCTGTTACCATGAATGCATTTGCGATCTCCCTCTTCGCTGCAAATGATTTACCAGAACCGGGAGTTCCAAGAATAAGACCGTTAGGATTCTTAAGCAGTTTCCTGTCAACCATGATAAGATTGTTGGAAAGTGCATTTAGTCCATAATATAATGCTCCCCTGTGGTCCTGGAACAGCTCCTGTGTTGTGAATGGCACAAATATCGCAGTAGAGCTTGTAGTCATTCCCCTCTGAATATCCACCTCGTTATATGCAAGTGGCAGTGAGCTCACAAATCCCTGCTCCTGCTGGAAGTCCAGACGCACAAGGTTGCAGCTATGTTTCTGCGCAATAGAAGAAGCCTGAAATATATTATTATCAAGCTCTTCCTTTGTTCTTCCGGTATTCATGATAAGGAAAGTCAGAAGAAACATTCTCTCATTCTGCTGCTGAAGTTCCTTCAGAAGGTCTTTGGCATCCTTGCCATAAGTAGCCAAATCTGAAGGAATTATGTCCATATCATATCCGGAACGGACTGCCTTTTTCTGTTCCTCAATCTTACTTCTATCAAGTTCGGTTATAGTGTGCTTAACAGTTTTTATCGCCTCATTCTGGTCTACAGACTGAAGGTGCATAGTCACAATCTGGCTTGATTCCATGCCCAGAATCTCAGCAAGCATTCTGTCGCTGATATCCGAAGCATCTATGGAAAGAAAGCTCATGGCACACCATGTATCTCCCATCTTGAAATATCTGCCTGTCGGGAACTCGAAAGAGCTTGGCGCAACGAAGTCCTTTACTGAAAGTCCTGTCTTTACAAGATATTTCCAGTTGAAATGGAACTTTGAAGTATCTCCCATGTGCATTTCTTTATGCATGAGTTCAAGTCTCTCATAACCATTTAATGTACGGGCTATAACTCCCAGAGTCTTGAAGTTATTAAGGATATCCATCTCAATATGAACAAGTCTTGGCTTTGCTGACTTCATAGAGTCTGCATGGATACCGAAAGTAATGTACTTGGTCTTTGTAAGACCATTGTTACCGGCTTCCATGTTTTTAAGAAGCACTCCGGAATACTCATCACGAGTGTCGTTAAACCTGTCATCCTGATGCTGGATCTTTATCTTTTTCTCAAAATCTCCTACTTCAGTAGCAAAGTTCATGAAGGAAAGCTCGAAGTGAACGGAGCTGTCAAAGAAATTAAGGAAGCTGCACCACTCCTCAAATATCTCCTTCTTATCCTCCTGCTGTGCAAGCTGATAGTTGATATCCTGGAACTGTATCGTCTTAGTATAGTAATCTACTCCGACTCTGCAGATACCATCAGGGAACATCCTCTCAAAAGGAATCGTCTGCTGTGCAGTCCTCGGAGTTCCATCATTCTTCTGAGCATTCTTAATGATCTGTTTTATTTCTTTCTGTTCACGTTTTGACAGGCCTTCCGGCATATCAAACTCTCTTGTGTTCTTATTTTTCAGTGGAAGAACGAACAATCTTTTCCACCTCCTTCTCTGCAGCCGCCTGTCTCATCAGGGCTGCATAATAGTTATCCGTTTTGTACGGTCTTTTCTTAGGCCTTATGAAAATAGCCTCAATAAAATGCCCAAGGTACACTTCCAAAGGTCTTCCGTTCTTTTCATACATGGCAAAAAAGAATATAGGCATCATAATTACCATCATTCCCATTACTGCCACATTTACCGTAGCCACGCTCTTTATAAGAAAAAATGACGGCACTCCTATAAGCGCCGCCACTCCAAAGCATATGAGCTGTCTTTTAGTTAAGTTGAAAAGAATCTTGCTTTTGACCTTTGTTAAGTCCCTGGGGACACTGATGTACGAAGCTGCCATATAATCCTCCTGTTACATTGCGTTCAGAATAGCCTTGCTTACTGTGCTTGTCTTGAACAGTGACAATCCAAGAAGGAATGTATATCCAAGTACAGTCCAGAGCGAACCGACTATATCTGATGAATATGAAATCGTTGAGATCAGCATTGCATAGATACCAACGCATATCATAATGAGAAATCCCTGGAATCCAAGAGCAAACAGGCTCTTAACAAAATGGATTCCTATTATTCCATGTTCCTTGCTGCCAAAAGTTGAAAATGGTATTGGAGCCATGGAAACATACATGTAGATCTCAATCATACGGACCATAATGATTACAAAAATGAGCTTTGACGCAAGCTGTGTCAGAATCATGATTATCGAAACCTGGAAAAACAGAGCAAATATGCTCCAGATATCCATAGCCCTTATTGTTGATTCCATAGCCGCCAGTGCTGATGCATCAATAGCTGTTGAAGCACTGATGATTCCCCCTGCGCTTGTTATAACGTGCTGGGCTACATCAAACACTGCCATGGTGAAATCAAATGTATGCGTTATAAGCTCAACTGCAACAGTTGTCTTTAGTATCCACTTGAAAATGAACCAGGTCTCAAAGTTCGCAAGGTTGTTGTAGCTGATTATCAGCTGTATCAGTTCATAACAGGCCACAAAAGTCAGGACTATGCCGGCAATCGGCATTATGACAGTATCGGATATGTTTTTGATCATGTTAAAGACTGACGGAGAAAAAGCTGACGGTGTCCTTGCCACATCTGATGCAATAACACCCACCTGATCATTTACACAGTTAAACATACTGCTCAGACAGCTCATGAGATAAGGGATTATCAGCTCTTTTAAGTGCTCCTCAATCTGTTCAAATAATCTCTCCAATCTGTGTCTCCTGTTCTTGTTTCGTTGTTGTTAAAAGAGCTGGTCATGGTTTTTACCACGCCAGCTCTTTATGAGTACCATATTCAGTTTTTATTTTTCTTCTGACAGATCAGAAAAGACCTGAAAGAAGAGGAATGAGTGTTGTTCCGATTAAGGCAACACCACCTCCCGCCATCAGCTGCTTCATTCCCTGGCTCTTTGCGCCTGGGTTGTCATTGCCATAACCTTCAAGAAGGTTGATGATTCCCCATACTCCAAGGCCTGCGCCAAGGGCGATTACTACTGTCTGTAATGTTCCTACTGCTGAGTTAAAAAATGCCATAATGTTTTTGGGAACCGGATTTTTGTTTTGTTCATTTTTTTGTTCATTTCTTGTGATTGCCAGAGGAACTGGAAAGCAAATCCCATTGTTTTTTTGTTTATTTTGGGACCCATCACCGGTTCCATCCTCCTTCTTAATTTGTGTACGCTTTCCACTTCTGGACAGATCACATTCGCAATATTCAGTTGTCTTCCCCAAAGCCCGTCGACTGACTTTGAGATATGCGCGCATAAAAATACCGCCCTGTTTTTTCAGTGCGGCTATATAGTAAAAGGACATCGAACTAATGATTTTCGATGCCCTCTCGCTATTATGTTATTCAGTTGCCGTTCAGATAAGACGCCGTCTTTGCGGTGTCTTTCCATCACAGAAAGGGCACCCTTGCCCTACTGACCTTTGATTTGGCGAAGCCCTCCAGCTATGTCCGTTACTACACTTCCACCAAACCTCCCTGTTGGAACTCGGAAAAACATCTTCCGGTCCTAAATCCCCATTAAGCTGATAATCCCATTCTTTTGCCATTTCGGGATTATTCTCTTTCAAGTCGTTATAGCCGGAATATACTACATGCTTGTTCTTTTTTCGATTACAATATGGACACCCCGTACCCTTTGTTCTATCACTTACAGATGTTTTCCAGCTATGGCCATACTTGCATTTCCACCAGACTTTCAGACGGCTGCCCTTTAAAAGATTTGAAGACTCAATTCTCTTGTTCCTTTCCCAGTCCCACTCTTCCATAAGCTCAGGATAGAGCGTCTTTATATCATTTACCCCTGTTTCCGCTTTAGTACCTGCGCAATATGGGCAACCAGTATTTCCGTTTGTCCGACTTGCCAGCCTGACATGCCATTCATGTCCTTTATTGCACTTAAACCATATATATTTCTTGCTACTTGGACTGATACTATCCGGAGAGGTCCCATTGTTTCTGTCCTCATGCCATTCGGCAGCAATATCAGGGTATGTAGTCGCAAGGTCATTAAAACCTTTCAACACTTTCTTACCGCTACAATATGGACAGCCCGTCCCATAAAATCTGTTAGCAACAGTTGCCTGCCAGCCATGTCCGAGACTGCATCTCCACCACGCTTTATATTTCGACGCAAATGAAGTATTCACTGGCGTTTTATCCCCATTCTTCTCATAATCCCACTCCTGCGCCATGTAAGGTGCGGCATGAAACAGATCATTTTCACCTTCGATCACACGTTTACCATTGCAATACGGACAGCCTCCGCCCCTCGTCCTTACCGATACTGGTGCTTCCCACTCGTGCCCACTATGGCAGATCCACCAGTATTTTTTGCTAGTCCCTGAAGTGATCATATCCGGTTTTTCATTATTATTCTTTTCATAATTCCATGAAGCTGCAATTTCCGGATATTTCGTGGCAAGATCATTAAATCCTTTCAAAACCTTTTGCCCTGCGCAATACGGGCAGCCTGCGCCGGCCTTTCTTGCGTAGATATATGCCTGCCAGTTATGACCGCACCGGCCATTCCACCACACCTTCTTTTCAGTTCCTGCCATAACCATCTGAGGTGTCAAAGGATAGTTTTTCTCCCGGTCCCACTCATCCGCAAGAAAAGGATATGTCGTTGCAAGATCATTAAACCCTACAAGTATCTTCTGGCCTGCACAGTATGGGCACCCCCTCCCATCATGATTTCTTCTCGATACAGTATCCATCCAACTATGGCCATTAGAATCAATCCAATATACTTTTCTGTTACTTCCGGCAGTCACCATATCAGGTTTTAAGTTACCATTCCTTTCAAAATCCCATTCTTTAGCAAGCTCTTTATTTGCGCTGGCAAGATCGTTGAACCCCTTCAAAACCTTTTGCCCTGCACAATATGGACATCCATTTCCATTCGTATTCCGGCTTCCCACTGAAGCTCTCCAACTATGGGCATGTTCAGTACAGATCCACCAAACCTTTTTATCACTGCAGCCGGCAACATCGTATGGGGTGAGTGGACTGTTTTTTTCATAATCCCACTCCTGAGATACTTTAGGATTAACTACCGCAAGTGAATTTTTATCACGTATCAGTTTATTCGATCCCATCTTTCACCTGCTCCTCCATAGCTCTAAAAAGGCGATCCTGCTTTGATTCCTGCTCCTGAACTGTTCCCCTGATCCCCTTGAACGCCTCCGGAAACTTAGCTTCTATAAGCTCATCAAAAGCATCGGCACACACCGTATTGTTCTCAGAAACTGGTATTTTTTCCTGCTTTAAGAGTTCATTTGCAACAGACGGGTACAGATACTTCTTGAGCATCTTCCTCATATATCTGCAAGCAAGCGTAAGGTGTCGGTTCTCTCTTTCAAGCTCTCTGATCCTTGTCTCAAGACGATTATTGGCATCTCTGGCCTCCTGAAGTTCATTTGGATCTGCCTTATGCGATCTCAGCCTTTCATTTTCCTTTTCCGTATTCACTGAAGCCTCATATACAGATTTCCAATATTCATCCAGCTCTCGTATACAGGTCTTGAATTCACTGATGTTCCTGCTCTTAATAAGCAGCGCATCAATGTCCAGAGTCCGATATGCCTTTGATGTTACACCGCTATCGCCACCTGCTTTTTTCTTCATGTCTTCAATAAAATCATTGACAGCCTTATCCCTCCTGAAGTCATAAGCCTTGGCATCACTCCCGTGTTTTTCTGCGTACCTGGCAAAGTTGGAACACTTCAGCCTGGCAATGTTTCCTTCGCCCTCTGTTTCAAAGTATTCCCTTGCAAAATTCACCAACATTTCCGAGCTATTCTTTTTATTTCTACCCATTGTCACATTTCCTCCATGTACTGTCTGAACAAAACACCTGCATAATCATTACCGGCCTTACACAGCCTTGCCATTGCCGCTTGTATGCTTTCGGTCTGTCCGTTGCCCTTTCTTACAGCCTCGATCATCTGCATCAGGAATTCTCCCGACATATCTACAGCTTCCTTCCGTTCATTACGGATACTCAATCTCAAGCCCTGCCTGTCCGGATAAAAATGCCTGCAGTCATGACATTCGCCAAGGCGCATCTGACCCTGAAAGTTTTTAACGCACTCTGATATATCTCCCCTCTCAACCGGAAGATAGTCACAATACCCATCAGACAGGCGTACCTTATGTTCCGGAAGCGTTATCGGAAAAAACAATTTTCCATCCAGCACAGCTCTCTGATCACCGGAATGACAGTATTCATAGACCGTACTTTCAACGATGGTCGAAAGATTGGAATAATAATTTGAGCTTATGTCTATATCCTCATGTCCCGCCAACTCCCTGCAGATCACAGGCGATCCACCTGAAAGCATCAGATTTATCATTGCAAGATGCCTTGTATCGCCAAGATTAACAGCTGTCTCATCCATCATGAGCTCCTGTCTCAGGAACTTGTGTAAGCGATAATTCATCTGCTGGTAAGACAGATACCATGTCTGTGCGTCTTTCCCCGGAATGAGAAGCGTTATGTTCTCGTCCCTTCTGATCTTCCTGGTTCTTTTTACATACAACTGTATCTCCTTGTACAGTTCTTCCGGTATTCCGTATTCGCAGATTTCATAATCATCGTTTACCTTATAGCGCTTCTTTTCATGGTTCTTCTTATTCCTCGTTCTCCTGACCTTAATAAAATATCCATCGCTTTCACTCCGAATACATTTCTTCGGGATGAGGAGGAATTCTGTGGGCCGGAGCGGCAGAATTGAAGTAAGCTTCCACCAGAAGAATACCGGAAAATAATATACTTTCTTCTGTTCATCCGCCGATCTCCAAAAATCAGCAAGCCTCGCATCAAACCTAAGATAATTACTGAATTCCTCAAGTTTTCTGCTCTTACTCTTTTTCCATATCTGGCTGTTTTTATCATCATCGAGCGATTCTAATACCCTATCCCTGCTTTCAGAATCCCCCGGAAGAGCACCGAGGAATTCCAACACATGGGATCCGTTCCTTCCATAGGACACCTCGTCAGGATCCATATATGCAATATCAAGAATATCCTTACATACAGTGCATAAATGTCCCAAGACCACTTCCCCCAGTCTCATAACAATGAATGTCTTCATACAAAGCTTGAATTTGGCTGCATTCAGGCCGCTCCACTTTCCAGCTTTTGCAGAATATTTTCTTCCATCGATCACAAAGCGAAAACGGTAATCCTTCAGCTCGTTATTAAGCACCCACTCATCATCTTCAAAACTGCCTTTAACAACTACACTTTCTGACCTATAACGTTCAAAATCATCTCTGGCATTCCTTATCGCTTTATTGTCTATCGTGTATAAGGTCAGGTATCTTGAATAGCTGTCATTTACCTCCTCATTCATTAGCGGCCGCATAATCGATCCCCCTTTCCATTATTTCAAGCATAGATTCCATTTCCGCCTTCGGATAAAGCATCTCCAAACTTGCAAATATCTGTGATACTGCCGGAAGTATTCCTTCCGACATGATCTTTGAAAGCCTTGTCCGTTCCATTCCTTCCGACATTCCCCTTTTCTTCGATAAGAAAACATACTCCTGCATGAGGACATGAAATGCTGTTTTTGTATATATTTCATAACCACATCCCATACAGCAGCCCCTATCAGAGTGACAACAGGATAATCCTGCCGCGAAACGCAGACAAAGCATTTCCTCTTGCTTTGCCGGTATTTCATCTGCACATAGATTCTGAAGTATCCTGTGGACTGACTCCTTGGAATTGTCCACTAAAGACAGGATTTCTCCAACAGCTTTTTCCGCTTTATCCATTGATCTGTCAATACTGCTCACAATGCCTTCTAACTGCACGGGACTGAGTCCGATCATCTTTATGATCCTTGTCTGATCAGATACTCCAAGCTTTCTATACTCATCATGACAGTATTCATTAAGGAGCAATGCCGGTATGAATCCGAATACTCCCCTTTCAAACATCTCTCTTAAAATAAAGTCAGGCTTGTAACCGGTGAAGGATGCGTCACACAGATATATTTCAGTAATATCCGCAAGCTCTCCTATACCGCCCTTATGGCTTCTCGCTAACGCTGCAAGCATATATCCTTTTGCACTTCCGGGCTCTACTTCTGTTGTTGCTTCTATTCCCTGAAGATATGCTTTATTGGCACGCCTTGTCATGAACCTCCGCTTCCCGGCAATCTCTGCGAAATCATCCCCGAAGAATGCTTTAATATGATTTTTCTCCGCTGAAGGGGTTATGCAGTTATCGCCCTTTTCATGATGCAAAAGTGCAAGTGCGAGCATAATCCCTATAGGTTCCTTCAAACTCTCGGGGACAAAGAACTTTACATCAGGGATCATCGAATATCTCTCTGTTTTGTTGGGCTGTCCCATCGTCATCCCCGAAAGATAAACCCAATGTTCCGCAAAGCTAATGGCTGCTCTCCCCTTAAAGTCACCATCGGAGATCTTTCCAGCCAGCAGTGCCCTATCACAAGGCAGCTCCGGTGCCGGAAGTCTTACCATGTCCGTACTTCTCAACCCGCAGACAAAATGCAGCGATATATACAGCCACATATCTGCATACTTCCTTTCAGCCAGAGCCTTTGCTATCAGCCCCCGGTCATCCCATGCTTTTTCATTAAAAAGGACATATGCCATAAACGAAAAATCGCGCAGCGGATATGCGGTATTATCCCTCTCGACAAGTCTTCTGCTATGCATCTCGTATTTCCAATCAATTCTCAGCTTTCCCTTTCCCCTGAGACTTCTCATGAAATCGATCATCGTATCACAGTTAGATATGGCAAGATAATCCGAAGCATTTGCAATAATCATCTGGACCTCTTCCTCCGTATAATCCGTCAGCTCCCTGTCTATTTCCGACAGAAGATAATCAAGTATGCGGAGACCGCCCTCGCTCCCATAATTTCCGGATTCCTTGAAATACTTCTTGAACGATACGCATGTAATAGGATAACTGTCAGAAAAGTAATTGATCAGGATATCCATTTTTTCTGCATTTGTCCTTTTGTATGCCATCAGCCAGAGGTTAAGCCTTTCCGATATTTCCGCACTGTTCAGGATATATAAATCATCCCCTGTTCCCATAAGTTTTTGTCCAAACCAGCCATTAGCAATAAAAAAGTTCAAGAGATCATCCTTACATTTCCGCGTATCCTTGTAGAGGGATCCTATAGAGCCAGCTATGATCTCAGCTTCTTTATAGATATAGAATCTTTCATTTTTCATAGACCTGCTCACCCACTTTCATAAGGAGACTGGCAAGTCTCTCATCAGCTTCCTTCAGTTCATTTACAAGATCCCCCTTATTCTGAAGGTACTCAAATGCGCTCTGCGGATTCCTGTCTCCTCTCCAGAACTGGATTCCACCTATATCCTCTTGATTGATTACCAGCTGCACGGTAAACCAGTGTCTTAATGAATGTGGTGTCAGCTGATGCTCGCATAAAAGCTGCCCATAAATCCTCATCTCCGGATCATCGCTTTCCAGTAACGTCGGTCTTAAGTGATTATTTACAAGGCTTTCAAATTTCTTCCTGTAACTGTCATACGACATCGCCATACCGTCCTCATTTATAAACATAGGACGATATTTTTCCTCGCATGGTCTGTTTGCAAGCCGTTTCATATGGAAGTCATATCCTACATAAAATGCATCAAGAAATCTCTGATAAACATGCTGTGTCCTCGGTTTTTTAATCCTGCCAACCTTAATCCCATCACTCCTGAGCGTATACACATGCCTGAGGTCGATTGATACATTCTTTACCCTACCGGCAATGGAAGTGATAATAAGGCCCTGTCCCAGAGGGCTTGATACCTGTCTTACATTCATTGCCTCACCTGCACGAAGCCCTGCAAAAGCCTGGAGACACATCGCAAACGCAATATCAGGCGCATATATGAAAGCCATGGGTAACAAAAGCTCAAATGCCTTTGTCGGGAGGTCCCTGAATGTATCCCTATGCTCATCTATTCCCTTTATATGAAAGTCAGGGATACTTTTTAAAACTTTCTTTCCCCTGTCAGTTACAACTACCTGCTCCCTGTATAGCATCTGCCCCGTAAGTACAACATAGTTGCCAAACCTCTTTCTCAGAGCGTACATAAATCCTGTTACTGCACTAATACACCGTTCTACTGTATCCTTGCTACGATGGCTTCCATCGTCCTTGGGGGATAAAGCATAATCCTCAAAGAAATCTGTCAGCATGTCCTTTGTAATATCAAAAACATGTTTGATGTTGTATGCCTCACCCATCTCTACAAGAACATAATTCAGCATCATACATATGTATGACAGTTTCTTCTTCGGATCTGCGCTTATCGGGAGAAAAGTTCTTCTGTCGTAAACCCCGGCGTACTCATGAAATCTTGTAAACTTCACGATTACATCAAATCCATTCTTGATCACTATAAAAGACCTGGTATATGCGATCCCATCCGGGGTTTGTGCCTCATACGAGTACACAGCATATCTCATCTGCCTTTCTTCGGGTGGTCCTCCTCTCTGATACTCCTCCATTTTTACAATGTTCATTTTGATTCCTCCTAATCCTATGATGTCGTCTTTACAGCAAGACGCATGGACTATCTTAACCAAAAATGAACAAAATAAAATAGACAAAACCCAGGAGGTTTCACCTATCAGATCTATCAGATATTTATTGTTTATTGTTCATACCCTAAAAATGAACAAAACGAATAAATCCAGTATTTTCAACGGTTTGTGGGGATGATTATTTTGTTTATTTCATTCCGGTGCCAAA
>JAFPVA010000113.1 GCA_017413105.1 Butyrivibrio sp.
CAGTCTGTATGCAGTATCCACATAACCGTAATCTGCAAGCACGCTGCACAGGAAAGGCGTTGAAAGGAAGCCTGTATTAAGATGATAGTCATTTTTCACTACCAGCTCATTTAAGTCCTTAGCAGCTTCCACTGCCTCTTTTTCAGGTAAAAGACAAAACGCAAGAGGCCTTACGTATTCGCACTGCCTGTCAGATCTTATATGCCCGTCTTTCAGAACCAGATATCTGTATGCCTCAGTCGCCTTTTCCGAGATCTCTTTGTACTTATCCGCATCGGCGCCATTTCCAAGGAACTCTGATATTTTAGCGAGAATCCCCGATGAATATGCATAGTAAGCTGTTGCCACTTCAGGCTGGCCATCCTTGAATGCAGCCATCATGGTCTTCATAACATCTGTTCCGGGCTCACACCACTCACCGTAGTCCATTCCGGTGTCGATGATGTATTTTCTGTAAGGGTTCTTTCCAAAGCGGTTCTTGAGCTTGCTTTTTCCGGCCCTTCTTCCGAGGAAATCCACCCACTTCTTCATCATTTCATAGTTGTCTCTAAGTATCTGCTCATCGCCATATATTCTGTACAGATTCCAGGGCACAAGAACCGCCGCATCGCCCCAGCCAACAGACGCCGAGAACATCTCTGCTATCTTGCCCGGTTTTGAGTTCTTGGGACAGATATACGCCATCTTGCCATCTGAATGCTGCCCTATCCTCACGTTCGCAAGCCATTTCTCGTAAACTCCCCTGCAGTCCATCAGGTACGCACCGGTCCTCACAAAGACCGCTGCATCGCCTGTCCAGCCTGCTCTTTCCCTTGTGGGACAATCAGTAGGAATGTCACAGAAGTTTGACTTCATAGACCATACACTGTTTTTAAAGAGCTTGTTTACTTCATCCACGCCACATTCAAACCTCGCTGTTTCCTTCATGTCCGAATAAACAGCAATGCTCTTTATTTGGATGTCAGACGGCAAAATATCACCCGTTATCTTTGCATATCTGAATCCAAACATCGAAAAATGAGGCTTAAACTCATTCCTGCCCGGCTTGCAGATATAGTTTATTTCCTGTTTTATTCCGCCTGATTTGTTCCTGTCTCCGGGCTGGAAATTACTGATCGTGAAGTTTCCGTTTTCATCCAGGGTTTCACCGTGGACGAGGCAGATCTTCTCACCGCCTTTGGCGTTTTCTACAACAAAAGACGTATAACCTGCAAGGTTCTGTCCGAAATCAAATACGCTCTCTCCGCTCGGAGTAGTGATGAGCCTTCCTTCAAACACCTCATGCTCAGTGATAAATGGCGCCTTCTGGGCTGTCAGATTTCTTTTGTCAAAAGACATCTCCCCGGCCTTATGCCACTCACCAAAGCCCGCACCGGCATCACAAGTTTCTCCCAGTTCAAGGTCCGTAAGCTTAATGGGCCCGTTTTCACAGGCATCCCAGCTGCAATCCGTGACAAGTATCGGATTCTCCATGTCTCCATCGCCTATCACTGCGCACAGAAATGAAATATCCTCGCCGTAGAGGTTTCTCACGCCGTCAATTCCGTTGCATCCTCTGTACCAGCCATCACCAAGCGTTATAAATATCTCGTTCTCACCGGGCTTTAGCACTTCAGTGATCTCATACTCCTGATACTGAAGCCTTTTATCATACTCATCACATCCCGGTGTCAGTCGTGCATCCGTAATTTTCCGTCCATTTATCAATATTTCATACAAGCCATGGGCCGTAGCATATATGCTAACTTTCCCCTCTTTATAAGAGAATGTGGTCCTTAAATAGCCTGCTCCCTTTCTCTTATCAGGTTCTGTCACGGTTTCAGGTGATATCCACTTTGCTTTTTCAAAAATCTTAGCCGCTTCCATCTAACACCTCTTGTGTTCTTTACTGCTTTTTAATATTCATAAGGGCATTTGAAAGTGCCTTAATCTCGTCAGATTCTATATCCATTCCGCTCTGTTGCAGGAGCTTCTTAAGGGGCTGTCGGGCAATCATCTGCTGCATTGCTTCTGAAATCTCTACGCCTTCTCCCATTCCGCCTGCTGTTCTTGATGTCATTGCTGCCATCATCCTGTCGAGAATTGCTTTTCCTTCAGGTATGGCCTGAATCTCTGCCATTGTACTTGAAAGGGAGAGATATCCCTCTTTTTCCTCAGGCTCATCTTTCTTGTCAAACCAGTTTCTGACCTTTTTATCCGGTGCAAAATATGTCGGATTGGGCTCGGAAACCTTTGTTATCTCCATCTCATCCGAAAGTTCTCCGCTCACAGCCTTTATGGTATGAACTCCGCTTATGGGAACATTAAACTTAAAGATATGTTCTCCACTTGCGTTTCCTACCTCTACGCCGTCAACAAAGAGAGTTACGGACTTTTGGTTTGAATATACCTTAATCTCTGTGTTATCCTCGATGCGGTCGTGATATCTTTTTCCGCAAAGATGGATGAAAGGCTCATCTGACCACCATGCTTTATAAATGTAATAGGCGTCTTTCTTCTGCTTTCTGTCAAAGGTGATGACACCCTTGTGGTTTTTGCCCGGATCTCCTGCCTCATCTCGTCCTGCTGCAGCAAATTCAAACATATTCCAAAGATATGTTCCCCAGATATATGGACGGGTGCTGAACATTTCAAGCATATGCTCATGATAAACAGCCTGATAACTCTCTGTATAATCGCCTTTTTCAGGTATTGGAGACTGAAGCGTAATTACTGAATCTGCGCCATACTCCGTAAGTCCTATTGCCACATCGGGATGCTGATTATGGAAATCGTCAAACCACTTGTCATTGTCCTCCATCTCGCCTACATACCAGCCATAGTAGAGGTTATAGCCGCGAATATCAGGCAGTGTTACAAGAGGCGAGTCTGTCTCAAGAAGGAACAGATTTGCCATGGCAGAATATCTGATAGGATCCATCTCGTGGACAATATCATTTAATATCCTGTGGTTCTCCAAAAGATCTTCAGTAACACCCTGCAAAGAGATTTCATTTGAAAGTGCCCAGCACATTATCGATGCATGATTGTAATTCTGGCTTATCAGCTCTTTCATCTGGGATATGGTGTTCTCTCTTCCACTGTCCATATGTACAGTGATATATGGAATCTCAGCCCATACTACTATTCCCTTTTCATCACAAAGATCATAGAAGTACTGATCATGCTGATAGTGTGCAAGCCTTATGGAATTGGCACCCATGGAGAGGATGAGATCAATGTCCTCCTTGTGCATTTCTTTTGTCAGTGCATTGCCAACTCCTGCCCTGTCCTGATGTCGTGAAACGCCTCGAAGCGGATAGCTTTCTCCATTGAGGAAAAATCCTTTATGAGGATCA
>JAFPVA010000114.1 GCA_017413105.1 Butyrivibrio sp.
AAAATCAACTAATAGTTTCAAAAATACAACTATTTTGAAATTGTTAGTTGTTTTTTATTTTTGTACAATGTCATTGTAAGGTCATGATCTACAAACAAGAAAACAAAAAATAGCAGAGAATTAGGAGAAACAAGTAATGAAAACCATTGGACAAAAGATAAAAGAGCTTCGCCGCTCAAAAGGCATGTCTCAGCAAAACCTTGCTGAAAAACTCGATGTGTCCAGTCAGGCAGTAAGCAAATGGGAGACAGACAGCTCACTCCCTGAAATGACTATGCTTCCTGATATAGCATCTATTTTTGGAGTTCAAATTGACGATCTTTTTGAATATTCCACTGAAAAGAGATATGAAAGCATCAGCACAAAGATTGAGTACAGAAAGACTCTTACAAATGCTGAATTCGAAAATGAGGAGAGCTTTCTTCTTAGTGAATCCGAAGCAGATCCCTCGAATCATGAGGCTATCGCCTTACTTGCAGATCTCTACAGATATCAGGCATCATGCCTAAAAGCAAAGTCTGTCAGATGCGCCAAAAAGGCTCTCGAACTTAAGCCAAATGACAAGGGTGATATCAATAACATCTGCTTCGGAAGCGATGGAAAGCTATTTGACTGGGCGGCATCAAATCACCATGAGCTTATTGAAGACCTTCGTAAGATACTTAGAAGCAATCCCGACAATAAGAGAATTTATTTCTATCTTCTTGATAACCTCATCGACGACGGAAGACTTGGCGAAGCAAAAGAAATCCTGCAGGAATCCTTTAAGAACAATCCCAATACTCTTAATGATTTCTATGATGTCTTTATCAAGGAACATGAAGAGGGCTTTGACGCTGCTCGCAAAGGCTATGAAAATCTGGCCGATAAGCACAAAGATGATTGGAGCGTTTTGTTCTCAATAGCCAACACCTACTCACATCATGAGGATTACAGAAAAGCAATAGAATACTGGCAAATGACTTTTGACTGTATGCCAAAACCTCGCTATACAGATCCTTTCGAATCCATGGCTCTATGCTGTATTCGCATGGGAGATAAAAAGGGAGCTGCGACTTACTATCAGAAACAGATCGACCTTCTTCGCTCAGACTGGGATGTGAAGTACGGTGCTGAAGTGGACAGACTAAAAGAAAAAATTAAAGAGCTTCAATAAATCTCTTTATGTAGTCAGAAAAGCCATTAAAAAGCGGATTTGAGAAATTCTCAAACCCGCTTTTTTAATGAGTCGAGGCGACAAGATTCGAACTTGCGACCTCTGCGTCCCGAACGCAGCGCTCTACCAAACTGAGCCACGCCTCGATAAAAGAAACAAATCAGCTGAATGAAAAAGAGCCAACCAGGACTCTTTTTCATCAGCAAGCATTACAAATTATACCAATGTTATCCGCATTTGACAACCTTATTTTTCTTCTTCTGAAGTGTCTGCGTTTTCAGCCGCAGCTTCTTTCTCAGGTGAATCCTCATCTTCTGAGCTTTGCTGCTCTTCCTTTTTTTCCAAAGGCTTATCTGTAAGATCCTCCAAAAGAATTGTCATCATATCATCTCCGCTTGGATTTTCAAGGGTTGATATTCTTCTGGCCTGATTTGTTATAATCTCTTCGAATAGATTTCTAACCTCACGGGCGTTTGCGAAATTGTCGATGTTCTCAAGCTTCTTTGCTGTGATGAGGGCTCTCACCTGATGCTTAACGTCCTCATCCACTTTGTAGTCATATTTCTTGCAGTTCATATAGAAGATTTCTTCCAGCTCGTCAATGCTGTAATCAGGGAACTCGATGTACTTGTTGAATCTTGACTTAAGCCCCGGATTGGACTCTATAAATTTCTTCATTGGTCCGGTATAACCGGCCACAATCACAACAAAATCATCTCTGTTATCCTCCATTGCCTTGAGGATGGTATCGATGGCTTCCTGACCGAATGCATCGTCCTTCTGGGCAAGCGCATAAGCTTCATCAATGAAAAGGACTCCACCCATTGCCTTTTTTATCTGCTCCTGAGTCTTAATCGCAGTCTGTCCAACGTATCCTGCAACCAGCCCCGATCTGTCCACCTCCACAAGCTGACCTTTTGAAAGAACGCCGATCTGCTTATAGATTCTGGCAATAATCCTGGCAACAGTGGTCTTTCCCGTTCCGGGATTACCTGTAAAAACAAGATGCAGTGAAACCGGAACTGACTTAAGTCCCTGATCTTTCCTTGCCTTCTGAACCTTAACAAATGCCGTAAGCTCTTTTACATCTTCCTTAATAGTGGAAAGACCTATAAGCTTCTCAAGACTCTCCATAGGATCCTCTTCGGGTTCCTGTGGCTTCTCCTCTTCCTCTGGCTTGTTCAGATTTGAATCGGCAGCAAAAAGATTCTTGGCTTCATTTATAGCGTCATTTGCATCCTTTATCGCCTGATCGCTGCTCATTCCACCTGCTACAGGTGCTGCAGTTCCTGAAGGAGTTGCAACCTTCCCTGTATTTACAGGAGAAGGGCCTGAATTTACACCGCTTTTTGGAGCAGGCTTGCTCGTTGTCCCTGTGAAGAAATCTCCATAGAGACTCCCCAGCAGATCTTTTTGCATATTTGTTATCTTATTAAGTGTTTCAAGTTCTTTATTACGAGAATTATTAGTCATTTAAAAACCAGCCATTTCTAGACATAAATGTTCTGTTAGCTACAAGAGAATTGATGTCAGCACCGATAATTTCTGAAGCCTTAGCCTTGTAGTTCTCCTGCTCAACAGTGCCCATTGCCTTGTAGTAATTGTAAGCAAGCTTTTGTGTTCCATCAAGGTTTCTAAGACCCTGCGCGATATGGCTCTCCATCTCATGTGCATTGTCAGTCTCTCTAAAGAGCATAAAGCTTGTGATATAAGGATTGGTAGCAGCCATTGTATATGCGTAAGTAATTGATGCTGCCTGGGCGTCCTCGCCAAAGCTTGATGTATAACCGATCTCTGTAAGAGCTATAGGCCTTACCTGTCCGGCAGTATTGAGGAATGAAGACTGGCACATATAATCCGTCAAAAGATATATATTCTCCATTGTAATATATGGAGTTGAAAGGCTCTTACTTACATACTGGCTCTGCTGTTTCCATGCATATGGGTCAAACAACGGAGCATTATAAGGATGAACAGAGAGACACCAGTCGATGTTTCCTTCTCTTAACATGTAGTAGTTGAATCTGTCGAGGAAATCTTTTGAAAGAGAGCATCCCGGATTGGACTTTCTCTGCCATTCCTGATCAATTGAATTAAATATTCTTGCGTTGGCATTAACTGCTTTGATCTCATTGTAGAAAATACGGAACGCTTTGCAATACTCATTGACGTTTAGCTCAAGGTTTGTGGAGCTCATGTAATACCACTCGGTTCTGGCATTTACTTCGTTTCCGATTACCCAGTTATCAACTGTGCCGTAAGGACCACCTGAATATCTCTGAGCAAGGAAAGCTGCGATAGCCTTAAGGTGCTGAGTTCCTGCATCTTCCTTGGTATTCATGGCGTATCCCGGACAAACATGGGAATCCCTTGAAAGTGGGTGTATAAGATCAGCTCCCGCAGCAGTCTTATTGTTAAGAATTGTCATTGTCAGCTGATAGTTGTTCATGGAGCACCACTGAACAAACGCATCATACTGGGCAAGTGCTGCAGCATTAAAAAGATAAGCTTTTCCGTTGTACTCAAAAGGAATGGTCTCAACATTCACGTTTGCAGGGTCAACAACGATATCGCCCATGTAAAGGTTGTAAACCATCTGAGAAATTCCAAGATCATTAAAC
>JAFPVA010000115.1 GCA_017413105.1 Butyrivibrio sp.
AGAAATTCAATATACACTCCATCCCAGAAAGACCGAGATGGAAAACATTGATAAAATGATCAATTGTGGCGATCCATCTTATGGTGGTGCCATGTATGGTTGTGCTGAATGTGGTACTCTCAAGTTCATCCCTTTCCGCTGCCATTCAAGGTTCTGCCCTACTTGTGGCGCTTTCTATTCTCAAAAACGTGCCCAAGCTATGTCATTCAAACTAATAAACTGCCAGCATCGTCACTGTGTATTCACCATTTCCAAAGAACTTCGTCACTACTTTCTTGAAGACAGAGACCTTCTTAATTGCTTATTTGACGCTGCAAGTAGTGTGATTCATCAGATGTTTTACAAGATGAACAAATCACAAAACTTCACTCCCGGTTATATCCTTGTACTGCATACATTTGGCAGGCCGCTTGAGTGGAATCCTCATATACACTGCCTCATCTCCGAAGGTGGAGTAGGCGATACAGGTTTCTGGCGCAAGGTCGATTTCTTCAGTTTCAAATACATGCGCCATGCTTTCCAAACAGCTCTTCTAAGCCTTATGGAAAACCGCATCACTGATCCTCAAAAGAAAGCTCAGTTCAAAAGAGAAAAAGCTCTCTCTTACAAAAATCAGAAGAATGGTTTCTACATCTATGCAAAGCCAACACTTGCTGATAAGAATACTGTAGCCAAGTATATAGGCCGTTACCTTGGTCGCCCTGTAATAGGGCTTTCAAGAATAGATTCCTATGATAAAGAAAAGGATACTATCACTTTCCACTACAATCGCCATGAAGATGAAGTTCTTGTAACTGAGACCATACCAGCCATTGAATTCATCAAGCGTCTCATACAGCACATCCCAGAAAAAGACTTCAAGATGATACGCTATTACGGCGTATATGGTCGACACAGAGAATCTGACAAAAAGTTATATCGTCTTATTCATCCGTCAAAAAAGCCATTTCTACAGTCATTCTTAAAATGGCGATCCGGAATACTTTCATCATTTGGATATGATCCGCTGAAATGTCCAAAGTGTAACAGCACCATGAAATTCCTTGAACTATACTTCAATCACAAACGTGTTTCTCTCGAAGACTTATATGAAAAGGCAATGGGAAAATGCCGTCCCAAATGTCGTGCCCCTGTTCAAACTCATTCCCTGGCATGCTAAAATGAGGCATGACAGGAGGATAAATCATGGTTGATAAAGCACTAATCGCAAAGCTTAGAGAGAAATACATGCAATGCCCGCCGGAAGGCATGTCGGCGGATGAAATCCGTGAGATGGACGATGAAGACCTTCTCGATATGGATTACTTTATGCACGAAGATGATGAATTCTTTGATGAGGTAGACTGGTAATTCAAAGCCAATATACCTCTGCTTTGCGTGGCCCGGTCTTGTCCGGGCCTTTTAATTCAAGGTTTCGCCGCAAGGCGAAATTTCCTATTAAATAAAAAAAGGCCGCAATTTAATGCGACCTTTTAGAGTTATTTTCACGAAAGCTGCGCTGTTTTTACTTTTTGAATAATCCGCCCGCAAGATTCTTGATGTCATTAAGATCGATCTTACCGTCTGCAAATGCAGCCTGAACTTTCTTGATGTCATCTTCTGACACATCAATGTTTGCCTTTTTAAGAAGCTCTACGCCCTGCTTAGGATCTGCCTTGGCAATCTGTGCCATAAGCTCTTTGTTACCATTGATCTTTTTGATAATCTCAGTAATGTCTCCCATTTTGTGCCTCCTCCAACAAAATAAACTATGCAGCAAATAAAAATATGTTATAAAATCGTAAAGTCAAAACGCTAAACATGCGAGCATTTATGAACTTTTACGCCTTAATCATATTATACAACAAACTTATTTACTTTATACTCTCTGTTTCTCTTTTTCAAAATTTCAGGCTGTCTCCCAGAACAGGGACTTTGCTTGCGAAGAATGAAAATTCTCCGCTGTCCAGCAGATTTCCTTCGTCATCGGTTACTCTGATATCAAATACAAGAATATGCTTTCCGGTTTTGAGTTTCATGCATTCACAATAAATATATTCTGTATTCACAGCCGGCAAAAGAAAATTCAGGTTGGCGGAAACTGTTGTAACATAATATCCGCTCATGCTGCCGGTTGCACCTGCCATCGCATCCACAAAAGACAGAAGCGCTCCGCCATGTATGCTTCCGTAAGTATTATGAAGCCTCGAATCGCACTTGATCCTTGATTTACTGTAGGTCGGACTCAGCTCCATTACCTCAAATCCAATAAACTTGTTATACTCATTCGAATATAACTCTGCAATCATCTTCTCTCGTATTGCATTCTCTTTTTCTGTACGTGCTTTTCTCATTTTTGATTCCGATTCCGTTTCAATATTTTTTTCTATCATTCCCTCAATACCATAAAGACTCATAAACCTTTGATCTCCGTAATCATATGATAACTTAAATTTAATCTGAAGTTAATAGAAATTTCAATGCAGTAATGATATGATAAATACACTCCATGCAGGGCAGTGTCTCTGCATTCATAAGAAAACGGGAAGTTGCCAATTATATTGGTTTAACTTCCCGTTCTGCATTTTTATCTATAATAACATTTATAGCTTCACAGCCTCATGCTCAAGCAGCTCCAGCTTATCACTTATCCTGCAAAATCAGACTGCTTAGTGTTTCATATAATTCCGGAAACTCCCGCTTCATCCTGATGGGCATTCCGTCAGTATTCAAAAAAGCGTGGGAAGTGGTACCAACGCACACAACTTTTCCCTCTTCATTTTTCATTTCGTAATCGAGGAAAAGCTTCACACCCTTGAACTCTTTTACCGAAACAGTGATGTACACTTTATCTGAAAACTTTGTCGGATACTTGTAGTCACAGTTCACAGAAAGAACCGGCGACACTATTCCCATTTCTTCAAGCTTTGCAAACTCCCAGCCTATCTGAGACAGGAAATCAACTCTGGCTTCTTCCATCCACCTTATATAATTGGAATGGTGCGTGATCCCCATCTTGTCTGTTTCATAATACTGAACGGTGTGTATGTACTCCATTTGCAAGCCCTCCCTATGTATTATCTAAATTATCAGACGATAGTTCTTTTTGTAAAGGCTTGCTCTAATAGTGCTGATGATTACAGATAGCTTACTGTATCTGACAGAGGCTTTCTGCTGTTTGTGCTTTTTGGTCTATTTTTTGCAAATAAATATAATATTCAGAAAATTTTATAGACATTTAATTTTTTGCACACCAATCCGAGTGTAAAATTATTTTTGTTCAATACATGAAAATATGAAAAATGAGGGGAAATTATGAAGAAAAAAACACTCGAGCTATTGGTAACTGCAGTGACGCTGTTCTCCATCATCACCGGATGCGGAAATACAGCTGCAGAGCCTTCTGCAAGTGAGACTCCAACAGATGTGACAGAGAGGGCCACAACAAACACAGACAATACCGAGGCGGCAGCAGCAACCACTGACAATACTGATACGGCAGTAAATCCCGAAAGCACCGACATCTTTGCTGCAGAGATTGGCGCTGCTCTGCCTGCCACTTTCGAAGAGCTCGTCGATTCACTTTGCGCAGGACAGGCCTACGCTTACGCACCTGTCTGCGAAGGCGAGGATGCGCTTCTTGTAACAAGTTATGTTTTTGATGATCTTTTGGGACATCAGGCAACCTACGAAGCTACTGTTTTTATCGAAAAAGATGGTTTCGTTGAAAAAGTCACTACCGTCCAGAGCGGCGGTACAGCTTATCCAATTGCTGTTACTGATGACAACAGTCTTATTTTATCCATGCGAAACTCTGTAACAAAAGGATATGTAAGCAAAGACACCGGCAAGTTTGTAATCACCGAAGAAGCAAACATCGATTACTCATCCGCTGAGGATGGCGTTTACCACAATTACAAGGACGGCATAGCTGAAATTCAGGAAGATTCTTCCGTATTTGACGAATTAAGTGAAGTGTATCAGAATTCAGAGCCCGTATCATTCACAAAAGCAGGTGTTTCCCCGGATGGAACGCCAAAGCTTTCAGGTGCTGTTTACGCAGCCTACAAAGGCGATGATCTGTACAATATTTCAAGCTACTATATATTTGACGGTGAGACATCCGGCTCCACGCAGACACCTGATGGTCTTTCAGGTCTTCCTTTTTCCTACGAGATAAACGGCGAAGATATCACCTTCCATTTTGCTTCGGCAGATGACAATTCAAAAGCCAAATTCAATTGGGACGATGGTGCATTTCCGACAATAACCTTTTCCGAAAATAATGAAGTGATCTCACTTTCATGCCTTGGCAACTGCAATCCCAAGACCTTTGAGGCTCTCAAATACTATGACAATGACAACAATCTCTATATGTACGTGAAAAAGTTTGATGAGACAACGCTGACCGGCGATATTTACCGCAACGAAAAGATCAAGGCTAACTACGTTGATGAAGCAAAAGACGGTGATATGCTGTTCTCAGTAAACGGAACACAGTATACAGTTGCATCTTTTGAGGATGCCAACAAAGAACTTCAATACGGAACTGACGAAGAGTTCAAGTGGGACTCTGTCGGCAAGTCAAGATTTCAGGAATTCATTGTAAAAAGAAATAGCGACAACTTCTATTTTGCCCTTGAAAAAGGAGAATATGAACAGGAGTACAATGTGGTACCTCTGTTTAATGAAGGCAATGAACGCATCCTTATTGAGGAAAATGTCACCTTCCAGATCAAAGAAAACTGTGAAATAATCCTCCAGAAATTTGTTGAAGACGGTGAGTTTTCACAGCTCCAAACTGAATACATTGTTGGAAGAGAATTTAAAGGTGACAATTATCCCAATTGGTCATCTGATGCCAAAGAGTACTATATGACTAATGGAATGCTCGTTGCACTGGGCGTCATTGACGGCGAGCTTTATGGCATTAACCAGATCTACGTTCCCTGACCCGGTCATTTATTCACTGTTATTTTTCCCAGTACTATCTTATCCAGGATCTTATCGTTCAATTTCACTGTATGATTCGGGAGTATTACTTCCTGATAATACTCGCCGTCCCAGTTCAAAACATCTTTCGGCTCTCCGGAATATCTGCTGAAATCCTGCGTTACATAAAGGCTCTCGGCATACTTGGATGCGATAGTATGCCTCTTATTCATTTTTTTAATGGTCTCTTCATTCAGGCCTGTTGCCTTAAGCTGCAGCGAGGTCATTTTCATAAAAAGATCTTTTGATTCCGACAAAGTTTGCGCCTGCGCTGCGTCATTAAGCCGAAGCCCACGCTCCTGTGCTTCCATGCAATAAATCTGATCGCAGATGCATGTATTTATAGCCACCTTCTTGGCATAGTCACAGACAAACTGCGAGTCAAGGCCTGCTGAAAAATGCGTATTCCACCAGAGCTTCGGATTTTCACGGTCGTACAAAAGTGCCTGATTCTGCACAAAATCCTCAACTTTGTAAATATAATATCCAAACTCCCTCAGGGTGATGCTTTCGCCGTCAACGGTTATTACCGTGTCATCAAGATGATCCTCATAAACAAATCTTGTAAGTATTTTCCCGCAAACAGCAAACAATATCAGCAGGATATTAGCAGACAATATGCCTATTATGATTTTTTTATTGGCGAGTTTCATCAATAAAGCCCCTACTCATCCTCAGCTGTAAACAATTCCCGGAACTCATTTCTTCCCGGAACCCAAGCTTTCTCATAGATATGAGTAAAATGATTTTTGACAGTCTGCTCAGAAATTCCAAACATATATGCAATTCTTCTGTTTGAAAAACCGGACACCTTTAGAAAGCCCAGTTCCAGCTCACGTTTCGTAAAGCCAAATTTCTGAGCAACTTTAAGATAATGCGCTTTGCTTATCTGAGCCTTAGTCATTCTCCCAGATCCATTTCTTCATTCATCTTTCGCTCTGCATTAAGCTTAAGCGGCAGAAGTAAGAACTCGATAATGACAGCGTAAAATCCAGAAAGGAAGCAGACAGCCAGATTCGGACCTATAGTAGATGGATCATCCAACCTCCCCATCAAAAGCACAGCGGATATAATGATTGCAAAAAGTGCCCCGAATACAGTAAGTTTCTGCGCTGCATCAACGGCACCGATTATGTTCTTAAGTTCAAGCAGGCTAAAAGATTTGATTCCTACAGAAAATGCTTTTACAAAATCCTTCCATACTCCCATAATGATCAGCCCCGGGAAGAAAACCAGCGCTATAAGCAGTAGTGAAGGCAGATCAAGAAACCAAAGAATGGCTGATGATCCCCAGCCTCCCATTAGGATATTTAACAAAAAGATGCCGAAAAACAGCAGAATTTCTCCAATTAAAACCAATCTTATATTTTTCATTTCTATCTCCTTTCAATTAAAGGGTACCCCTTTCCTATTATTGAACTTATCACAATAAAATCAGGATTTATATAGTACCTTTTTTTGGGAGAAACAATTGGTTTCATTAGTCAAGATCGCTGCAAACGCGGTCTTTGCCTGAGTTTTTTGCCTGATACAAAAGCTCATCCACACGCGTAATAGTATCAATCACATCTTCTTCTAATTTATGGCCGGTTACACCGCCACTTATTGTGATCGAGCCATCAGGCTTACATTCGTTTTTTACCTTCAAACGAAGCTCATTAGCCATTTCTTTGACAGCATCATCCCGGTATCCTTTGATGAATATCATAAATTCTTCGCCACCCCAGCGACCTGCAATCGCGTCAGGGATCTCTTTTACGTATTCAGTCAGTATACGTGATACTGCCTTAAGAATTTGGTCACCTTCCATATGTCCGCTGCTGTCATTTATCTTTTTGAAATCATCAAGGTCAAACATGATAAGATGCCAGTCATTACCACCATCTTCGCAGTATTCAATAATGCTGCGTTCAATGGATCCACGGTTAAAAAGCCCTGTCAATGCGTCGTGAGATGCCTTGTAGAGCATATCATTCAACTGATTATTTTTCTCAATAAGTTCGTCACTGATGGTGTTGATAAAAAGCGCCAACCTGGCTGTAATTGGCATGTTAGCACTCTTTTCAAAATGATCTATTTCAATCTTCGCCACTTCACCCTTAGGGCCCTCTCTCATTGCTACCGTTACTATGGACAGATTGTTTAAAAGAGTAGTGCCCTTATGCCGCATGATCTCACCCAGCGCGCTAAAGCCAGTGGTATTCATCAGCTTGGAGAGTAGGGAAATCTCGACATCTTCCCTGTCCGACCAAAATAGCTTTCGCCCCATGCAATTAACTATATTTATTACTTCCGGTGCAAAATCCATTATTTCCAATGTTGTTTGCTTGGTATGAGCCATTATCCTTCTTGGATCACCATAGGTGAGATGGATCTCGCTCCCCTGCGGAATTATGGATGACATAAGAATGGATCCATCCGGATTTACCGATTTTGCATGCCTTAAGTAAGCATTTTCTTCATCAATCCGAACTTCCCATGGGAATTCCAGAGCATCATAAAAGAAATTATCGCCCTTATCGATATGCAGATAGTGGTTGTAAACATCATATGCAGGTTTTCCATCGATCTCATAAACCAGTGGGCCTTCGGCTTTTGTTACTTTTAAGGAATAGCCTATTGGTTTCCACCCAAACATGCGGTTTGTGAGAAGATGTAGCTCCTGTCCACAGTATAAAACAATCGCAGTACCGTCGAAAGATTCAGGGCAGTCATTGGCAAAAACAAATGAAGGATGCTTATCATCGCCTACCGCAACACCTCCGAATATTTCAATTTCCTCAGGAAGCGTATCTATAATCCTTCCGGCCTGCTTCAGCCCGGTATATGGCGCCGCAGTCACTACCTCAATTCCCTTAAGTTCCGTTGCACTTAGAGCATATTCCAATATGCTGTGGGCATCTTCCCCTTCCGGTCTTGTATAATAGGGAACTACTTTCACAGAAGTAGACTCATCTTCAAAAAGCATCACAGAAATTATGGAACAGTCATCGTTTAGCCCACCTTCAATTATCACGCCAGTTGAACTGCAGCCGATCACCGGAACATCAGGAATATAACTTTTCAGTATCTGTCTGATCCTTCGCATGTCCTCATTTCTGAATTCCGCTGCATATGGTATATACACGTGAATCAGAGCGGAATAACCGTTGCTCTCAATGGTATCCGCCCATGATCTCACTGTTTTTTCAAACTCAATATCAAATACAGTTTGCAGAAGTTTCAATGTGATGTCTCCTATGCTTTTATATTTGCACAATACCGATATGGTACTACTATTTTACACCTCAGGTGTTTATATTATGATAAAAAAAACATAAATTATCGTGTATATCCATGCCACAGGCCGCACCGCCTATATGAGATGAAAAAGAATCGTGAGTAACCTTTCTGCTCAGAACAGACTGAGCTGCTCATAATCACTGCTCCTGTCCAGCTCCGGCATGGGCTTATTTATCATTTCCATCGCAGCCAAAGTGTTATTAAGATAGTCTCTGACATTTTCCTTGTCAATCATTACAGGCATTCTATCATGGACAGGTTTCATTGATGCATTTGCAGCAGTTGTGAGTATTACAAAAGAATCCCTGTTCTCGCTCAGATCATAGAAACCGGCAAGATAAATCGGCTTATCATCAGTTCTTTTAAAAACGAATTTAGTCTTACCTGCATCCCACTCGTAAAAACCTGCAGCAGGAAGAATACATCTTCTGTTTTTGATGCTCTCTGAGAACATCGTTTTTTCTGTTGCTGATTCAGCTCTGGCATTTATAATCAGTTTTTTATCCCGGGATGTTATCCCCCAAAACAGCTCTGAAAGCGCAATGTCTGCGCGGGCACCCTTATTCCGGACAAGCCCGGTCGTCACCATTCCCGGAGTAATGTCTCCTGCGCATGTAGCAAGTGCGCCCCTGAAGAGATGCAAGTCATCCTCTACCTCATATGCAGTTTTGTCACTGTAATAATATCTGCAGCACACGCGCGCTTCTCCTAATAGTTTTATCCCAGGCCAGATTACAGGTATTTCTTTATCTCACTGATAAGTCCCTCGTCTGCCGGGAGCCAGTTCACCTCGTCAATGTCGCCTGCGCTAACCCACCTGGCAGCTTCGTGCTCCAGCAAAGAAAGATGTCCCTTTTTCACTGTTGCCCAAAAACAGTGCATGTGAAGGTGAAACGTCTCATAGTCATAGTCTATA
>JAFPVA010000116.1 GCA_017413105.1 Butyrivibrio sp.
GCCAGGTTATCGGCGGACCTTCAGACACACTTGCAGTTGCAGCTTCTTCACCTAACGCTGAGGCAGCAGCAGAGTATGCATTCGAGCTTGGTAAGCTCATCTGCCACTATGGATACCTTGATGGATGCGGACTTCCGGCTTGGACACCTTATGGCGACACAAGTTCAATCAATCCTCTTACACAGACTGTAGCAGGTATCGTAAGCAATGCAGATAAGTTCGTTCTTTTTGGCGACACAGCCATGAGCGCAGATTCTGCAAACACATATCTTTCATATGTAGATCAGGTTTATGGATGCCTTCTTGATGGACAGCAGTTCATTGACGGACTTGCAAAAGATATTCAGTAATTAAAAATTTGGTCCCCTTCCTGCATTCCTTTTGGAAGGCAGGAGGGGGATTTCTATTATGCTAAAACCCGTATTTTGAAATTTAGATAGAACAATTATTTTGGAAGGTTTTGCAACATGAAGAACAAAAAAAGTATTGATTTAAAGACGGCAATTACCATATTCCTATTTTTGCTCCCGGCCCTCCTGTTGTTTGTAAGCATTCTGATTGCCCCAATTGCTGTATCTGTGTACAGAAGTTTGTACGACTGGAACGGTTTTTCGGAGGGAACATTTATAGGACTGGCCAATTACAAGGAACTTTTTACAAATGGGTCCATAAAGTTCATGACATCATTAAAGAACTCTATGTTACTGGCATTTTTTTCTGTATTCGTACAGTTACCCTTCTCTCTCATGTTAGCGCTTCTTCTTGGAAGAAAGCCCAAAAAAGATCGTGCATTCCTGGCGATTTTCTTTATGCCGGTACTCATTTCAACCGTTGTAATTGGTCAGCTTTGGTTAAAGATATATAACCCGGATTACGGTCTTTTAAACAGATTCCTCGATGCTGTGAATCTTGGAAGCTGGAAGCACGTATGGGTTGGCGATGTAAAGACTGCTCTGGGAAGTATCATTGTTCCGACAGTATGGCAGTACATAGGGTATCATATGCTTCTTATGTATGCCGGAGTAAAGGGCGTTTCTATCGATCTTCGTGAGGCAGCAATGCTGGATGGCGCAACAAAATGGCAGGTTGATAAATACATTGTCATTCCAATCATCAAGCCTATCATTCGTGTCAGTGTTATCTTTGCTGTGACCGGTTCACTTAAAACCTATGACCTGGTACGTATCCTGACTGAAGGTGGTCCTTTCCAGTCCACGGAAGTACCAAGTACACTTTTGGAGAATATGCTGTTCCTTAGAAACCGCTACGGAATGGGCAGCACAATATCAGTAATGCTGATCGCGCTTTGTTTTGCCTTTGCGCTTCTTATAACTGCAGCATTTAGAGATAAGGATGAATAATATGGGAAAAAATGTTGTTATAAACAAGGTAGATGAAAATAAATCGAATCCTTTCATGAAGGTTTTGATGTATGCTTTTCTTATTTTCTGGGCTCTGGTTAATATTTTTCCCATATATTTCATGTTCACTTTTTCTCTCAAATCCAACGAAGAAATATTTGGAAAAAATATTATAGGACTCCCGGAAAACTGGCTCTGGAGTAACTACACCACAGCCCTTAATACAGGCAGTATGGGGCTTTACTTTGTAAACAGCCTTATAGTCACGATTGCGGCTATTGCCATATCTCTTTTTGCAGCAATGATGGCAACTTACGCGATTACAAGAATAAGATGGAAATACAGTAAGCTCACCAATGCATTCTTTATGCTGGGACTTACGATTCCGCTGCAGGCATCTATTGTGCCGGTCTATGTAGTATTATCCAAGCTTCACTGGCTAAATAAGTACTCAACGCTTATCATTCCTTATTCTGCCTTTGCTCTTTCAATGTCCATCCTTATATGCACGGGCTTTATGGTTGAGATTCCATACGCTTTAGATGAGGCAGCAAGGATTGATGGCTGTTCGCTTAGCGGTACTTTCTTTAAGATAATCCTTCCGCTTATGAAACCGGCAGTTTCCACAGTGGGTGTATATTCCTACCTTCAGTGCTGGAACGAGTTCATGTTTGCAAACGTGTTTATTTCAGATTCAGCCCACAGGACCCTGCCTGTTGGTATCAAGGCTCTTTCCGGTCAGCATACGACAGACTGGGGGCCCATCGGAGCGGCGCTTTGTATCGCTACATTCCCGACTCTGATCTTCTATATTTTCCTTAGCAGGAAGATCCAGGAGAGCTTCATTGCAGGAGCTGTGAAGGGATAACACATATGTGAATAATAAGGTATCCATCTAAGGTTTAGGCCAAGGATGGATATTTTTTTGCTCATCAGGCAAGAACGCATTATGAAATAAAAAATCAATAAAATATCGCAAGAGTAAATTAATATTTTTTTAAGCCTGACTTAAGAGGGAAAAAATATCTTTGTAGGATAATAGATTTTACGATAGACAATTCATTTTCTTACAAGGAGGTTTCTTAATGAGGAAAAGACTGATTGCAGCAGTATTTGGCATGGTATTCATGATGGGTGCTACTTTTGCATTCTCCACCACAAGCCATGCAGCTTTTGACGCAAGATATTATGCTGAGCATAATCCCGATGTTGTACAAAGATATGGCTCTTCAGCAGCTGCTCTTGAGAGACATTATTTGAGATATGGAGCAAAAGAGGGCCGTGCAGGAGACCAGACTGAGGCAAAACTGATTGAAAGTGCATTTACAAAATGGGGTTCCAAAACGGGACTGGCAGCTATTTTTGATCCGGTTTACTATGCAACGGTATATCCTGAAGTTGCAGCACTTCTTAAGGCTGACCCAGCAGCTTTATACAATCATTTCCTTACCGTAGGACTTGCTAATGGGGCAATGCCAAATGCATTTGTTGATTCAGCCTCTTACGGCGCTATATATTCAGATACATCGACAATTGCAGAGAATCCTGTAGCTCTTTTGGCTCATTTTGCAACAGTTGGTGTTACAGAGAATCGTGTAGCTTCACAGGAAGCTGCTGCTATCTATAAAGAGACAGGCTCTGTTCCTGATAAAAAGACAGAGATTGCAGCAATTGCAAGCACAAGAAATGTTACTGTTGAGAATGTAACAAAGAGCATGGCAGCTGTAAATGGCGTAACTGCTCAGGATGCTAAGGAAGTAGGCGTTGATATAGCAAATGTAAAACCTGCTTCACAGAAAACAGCAATGGAGGTTGCTAAATCAGCCAATGCTGCAAGCGGAACAACCGTAATTCCTTTATCAACTGTAGCACAGACTACGGCTCCGGCACCTGCTGCAACGACTCAGGAGACAACAACGCAGCCTCAGGAGGATTCAGCTGAGCCAGCAAAAGAAGAGGAGCCTGCGCCTACAGCAACAACTACAAAAGAACTGGTGGCTCAGGCAAAGGCAGCAGCAGACGCATCAGCACAACATGCAGATGCAGCGCTTTCAAAGGCAGAATCTGCATCCAAGAATGCCAGAACCATACTGCAGGCTGCTAAGAGCGCAACTACATCTGAAGAGATAGAGAAGATCAGAGCGCAGGTAATAAAGGTTGCTGCAGAGGCAAATGCAGCCTATGCTGATGCCAATAGTGCATTGGTTCAGGCTTATAATGCTGACACCTTTGCAACAAATGCATGCTACAGAGCTGAGGATGAGTACAACTATTTGAGGGATGATGGTTCCATTAAGTCTATGTGGTCGTCCTATAAGCAGTCAAAGCATTCTGAATTAGAGTCAACTGTAATAGGTATTCAGAAGAGCAAGGAATCAGCAGATTCGGTTCTTAGTGATGCCGAGGCAGCATTACAGGATGCACAGAAAAAGTTAGACGAAGCACTTGAAGCACTTGAAACACTTGAAGCAGCAGCCTCAAGCAAAAAGACAGATGCGGCATCCAAGACAACTGCACTTATGCAGGCTATCAGCAGTACAGGAGGCGATTCTGCAGAATCTGCACTTACATATATTTCCGATGCAAAAGCAGATTATGAAAATGCCAAGCTTGCTTTCAGTACCTCTAAAGATAAGGCTATCATAGTCCGTATGAGTACCGGAAAAACTGCCGCAAGTACTAACAGGATTCCTATACAGATTCGGAGTCTTGAAACCGAAAAGTCTAACGCTGAGGATAGAATGCAACAGGCACAGGCTGAAGTATCCGGCTTGACTAGCGAAATCGAATCCTCAAATTCGATTATTGAAGAGTGTCAAAAAGCACTGGCTGCAGCTGAGGCTGACCTGACGAAGTCCGAGTCAAAGCAGGAAGCTAGGGATGCCAGAGAAAAGATTATAGATGCAACTCACAAAATTGCCGAAAAAGAAGGTGAGCGAGCTGTAGCTGAAGCAAGACAGGCAGATAGGCAGGCAGAAGCAGACAAGAATAAAGCTACTATTGACAAGTGTACTGAAAAGATCGCTGAACTTTCTGCGACACAAATAGCAGCAGACAAAGCGAAGACTGATGCAGAAGCTGAAAATACAGCTGCAGTCAATGATTGTGTTGAGAAGCAGTCAACTGCTGCGGAAAAGTGGAATGCATACAAGCAGGCTTTGCAGAATATTTCCGGTTTGCAGGGACTGTCATCAGAGCAGATCCAGGCTGTAATAGATGCTGAGGAGGCTTTGAGAGAAGCTGAAAAGGCTGTGGAAGATAAGAAAGACAGCAATGCTGATCTTGAGAGTGACAGAGATGCCAAGAAGGATCAGCGAGATGGCGCTAAGGGTCAGTCAGATGCATTACAGGCAGAACTTGATGCGGCTAAGAATCAGCTGGCTCAGGCATCAGCTGAAGCAAAGGCAGCAGCTGAAGCACTTGAAGCGTGCCAGAAGAGTCAGGACGAAGCTGAGAAAACAATGATGGATGCTCAGAATGCTATGAAGGTTTCGGAGGATGCTGTGACAACTGCTAAAAAAGCAGAAGAAACTGCAGCCGGAGCAAAGGTGATGGCTGAGGAAGTACAGGATATGGTTGGAACTCCATCTACAGCTTCAGAACATCCTTCGGTTTCATCTTCTGAAGCTATGCCTACTAGCGATATACCTGCTATTGTTACACCTAATGCAGATGCACAGTAATGGGCAAATCTTACTTTTGACTCTTACATCATAATATCTTTAAAATCTCGGGACCGGGCTGCAAAGCCCGGTCTTTTTATGCAGATATTTAATCAGATAGGAGCAAGAACTATATAGAGAAATGCGCCGTTTCAGTGTAAAATGTGGAGTATGAAATGGGGAAAAGTTTTGGGGAAAATCAGTAGTGAAAAAAAAGGGCAGATATCTCTTTCAACGCAGGTGACGAGGGTTATTCTTGGAATAGTCCTTGTTGTGGTGCTTGCTTTTATGGTTTCAGGATATTTCATAATAGCAAGAGAGCGGCTTGAATACAGTAAGAGAGAGTCCGAGAGTGTCCTAAAGACCCTTTCCGGTACCATTGGCTCTGATATTGAGAGGTACAAGGAACTGTCCAGACTTATAAAGGCAGAGGACAGACTTGTCACCTTCCTTAGAGCTGATGCCAGAAGGGTTGACATCAGTATGATCAACGATGCCAGGTACGGCGTCATGGACATTTTGAATGTCACAGAGGGTGTGGATACGGTCATTGTCATACGGGAAGACATGATCATGCTCTCCACCAATAAATTTATCTACAAATATAACTCTGAGCTTCTTAATTCAGAGGATTGGAGAAAAGATATTTACGAAGGAAAGGGAAAAGCAGTAGTATCCCTTAATTCAAACGGTATCATTGAAAATGCAGCAAATAAGCCTGTTGTTACAATAGGCAGAGCAATCTACGACATTGAGTCTCAGAACAGAACCGGCATAATGCTGATGAATATTTCAGGCAGCATTTTTGACAGGATGCTTTCTGCTCTTCGGTATAACGACATCTGTATTCTTGGTGATGACGGCACCTATATTGCCGGTAACAGGAAATACGCAGAGTTTTACGACAGTTCTTTTAACAGTGAAAAGACTGTTCACAAAAATGTTCGTGATTCCGGGAGCAAGATGCTTCTTTCAGGCTGCAGGGTTTCAGGACTTCCGCTGGTTGTTTTAAAGGCTTCGGATTATGGAACTGCCGGTACGCCTGTCAGGGTTATTGTTGTTCTTTTGATACTTCTTATCATATTTATATTTGTTGCCATTGTTATCGGAACCTTTATCAGGAAAAATATCACAGTTCCTGTATATGAGCTGTCAGCATCAATGGACCGCAACAAGCAGTCCGGTGACCTAAAAAAGATTGAGACAAGGATGCCTAACAGTGAGCTTCAGCTTCTTGAAAGTGACTATAATGATCTGATTGACCACGTAAATGAGCTTATTTCGACACTCATGGAAAAAGAAAAAATTCTGCAGAGAGCGGAACTCAGGGTTTTGCAGGAGCAGATAAAGCCGCATTTTCTTTATAATTCCATTGAGACTATCGGTTTCATGGCTCTTGATGCAGGAGCAGACAAGGTCCACGACGCCCTTGAGACCATGGGAAGCTTTTACAGGAACTTCCTTAGTAAGGGCGGAAGGGAAATTCCTTTTTCAAGGGAAGTAAGGATCGTTAAGGATTATCTTTCGCTTCAGAAGCTCCGCTATGGGGACATTATTGATGATGAGTACGACATAGAAGCTGAGGCGGAGAATTTCATAGTTCCAAAGCTTATACTGCAGCCACTGGTAGAAAACAGTATCTATCATGGCATCAGACTTAAGGGCGAAGCCGGCATCATAAGAATAACCGGTAGGATCCTTAATGGAGCTCTGCATATTACTGTAAGAGATACCGGTGTAGGTATGGACCGGGAGCAGATTGACAAGATTCTTTCCCAGAACCAAAATGACAGGCCATCGGAAGCCGACTCAAGCTTTGGCCTGTGGGGGACTATTGAGAGAATCAGGATCTACTGCGGGAACAAGGACTGCGTCAGTATAAACAGTGAGGTTGGAGAGTTCACAGAGATAGAGATAATCATTCCGGACAGGGGAAGGACCGGAATGTGAGGATAGAGGCGCGAAGGCAAAAGCAAGGGCATTTTTTTCGGGGAGGAGTGCTATGAATAGAAAAATCAGGGTTATGGTAATAGATGATGAAGAGTCTGCAAGAAGACTCATGAAGGCTGCCATCAAGTGGGATGAGCTTGGAATGGAGGTCGTTGGAGAGGCGGCCAGTGGCATTGAAGCCATCAACATCATTGACGAGATAAAGCCGGACATAGCTTTTGTTGATATTTCGATGCCCTTTATGGATGGCATTGAATTTACTCAGACCGCCACCGGGAGATATCCAAATCTCATAATTGTCATCATGACTGCTATCGATCAGTTTGAGTATGCGAGAAAATGCGTTAGTCTTCCGGTATTTGACTACATGTTAAAGCCTATGGTCCGGGACGAGATTACCAAGGTCTTAGAGCGGGCAAAAGAGAAGCTTTCAAAAGAGAAGGACTATTGGGAAGAACTAAAGGAAGCAGCTGAGGGGTACGAGTTTTCAGACATACAGCCTGATTCCGGTTCTACAGAACTTATTGAAAAGTATCTTGAGGAGAATTTTACGGATTCAACCCTAAACCTTGCTTATATAGCCCAGCATTTTGGTTTCAGCCCCAGCTATCTGTCCCGTAAATTCAAGGCAGATACGGGAAAAAAGTTTGTGGAGTATCTTAATGATCTTCGCATGAAAAAGGCTATGGAACTTGCGGGAAGCGGCATGAAGATGTATCTTACGGCATCGGAAGTGGGTATCCCTGATCCCAACTATTTTTCCAGATGCTTTAAAAAATACGCCGGTATGAGTTACTCGGACTACATTTCGTCAGCAGGCTCGAAGGACTGAAGCTGAGACAATGCATTTGGAAATGAAATTATAAGGTTGTTTGGAGGAAGAACTAAAAAATGAAGTGGTATGAAAAAATAAAAGAGGGTGCCAAGGGGGTATTAAAAGAGCATCCATTATCTATTAGCGTGTTCTTTATTTACTGCGTCCTGGCAGGAATAAAGGGGGACTTTGGTTCGAAGATAGGAAAAGGAACCCCGGCAAATGTGCTGGAGTTCATATATCTTTTTACACTTATTCTTACACCGGTACTGGCACTTTGTGAATCCAATTACGCCTACAAGAAAAAGGCAGGAAAAATAGAGAGTCTAAAAGAAATCAGGAAATCTCTTGTGTATTTCATTGTTACGGCAGTAGGTGTTGTTATCGCCGTTATTCGCGCCTATATTCATTCCTTTATGTTCCCTGATTTTAAAAAGACCGGAACGGCGCTGTATTCTTTTGACAAATATTTTGATCGCATTATTTTTGTATATCTCGCTATCTGTGTTTTTGCTGCCATCTATTTCATGTACAAAAAGCACATGGACAGCTTTGAAAAATATTCCCTGAGGGCGTTTCTTAGCCTTATGAAGGCAGGTCTTGTCTATGGAATTATCCTTCTTGGCACCTTCTGTATTCTGTGGGTGTTTAACCTGCTGTTTTTTGACCTGGGTATAGAATCCATGATCTTGTGGCTTGTCACCGGAATAGTGGGATTTCCGGCATCTCTCCTTTCGCTTTCCATGCCCGGGGAGAAGACTACCAGATTTTCAGAAATTGTTATGGGCTACGTTTTTCCGGGGATTCTTACAGCGGCCTTTGTTATAGTTTATGCCTACATCATAAAGATCCTGATTACCTGGACCTTCCCATCAAACCAGGTATTTACTATTGTCACAGCTCTTTTTGTATCGGGACTTGCCTTTTGGACCATGGCGCTGGGGTGCACTGAAGGAAAGGCAAATTCAGCTCTTAAGGTGATGCCGCTTCTTTTTATCCCGTTTATTGTGATACAGATCATGTGCCTTGCCATGAGGATAGATCAGTATGGCATAACCGGTACCAGATATCTGGGAATTCTTCTTATTGTTTTTGAAGTGATTTATGAAGCCTACTATATTTATCGCTTTACCAGAAAAGAAGGTCTTGGGGGAATCCTTATGCCTCTGCTATTGTTGTTCGTGGCAGTGTACTTTATCATTCCCGGCATCAATGTCTATGCGGTGATAACAAGCTCCCAGAAGGCAGTTGTGGATGCAGTCGTAAATTCCAAACTTGCAGGAGATGAAGAGAGCTCTGCGCAGCTGGCAAAGGCCAGGTCAGCCTATCACGAGATCATGGAAAGCGGCGGACTTGAGGGCGAGAGGTACTTAAAAAAGCTCTATGCCGGAAGTTCCAAGGACGAAGTTGAAAAGATACTTGGAACCAGGACCTCTGCTTCGGGAGATGCGGTTATTTCAAAATCCTACTATGTGTATGCAGAGTGCGTAAGAGGCGAACTTGATATAGATGGTTACAGCAGGTTTTGCAGTCTGATCAGCGATGTTTACGAAGAAGAAAATGAGTTATCTGCTGTTCCTTTCACCAGCAGAGTAGATGGTACAACGCAGGTGCTGGAACTGGATCTCAGGGATGTGGTACATAAGTTAAAAGAACTTGAGATAGCGGATGTTGACCCCAGTGAAGAAAATGCACTTCTTGAAACGCCCATAAAGACTGATAACGGAGTCTTTTACATCGAATATATGAACTTTGAATTTGATGCAGATTATGCTGAAGATGAAATTAATGACCTTGTTGTGGAAGGTTATTATATTTATGATTGAGGTACTTGATAAAAATCTGGTTTTGGGGCTTTTATTGATCCAGGAGCAGATGGCAGTAAATAGAATGAATTACAGAATATTCAACGGAGGGTTTTAGATGAAGAAGTCAGATTTAAAGAAACTGCTTGCTGATATGAGCCTTGAAGAAAAGGTCATGCAGCTGGTTCAGATTCCGGGCTACGAGTTTGAGCAGGATGCAGCTGTAACAGGTCTTTCTGATAAAAAGAGCTCCGACAAGGTCAAGAGGCTTGCCGGAAGTACCCTTGGTGTATGGGGAGCAGATAAAGCGATAGCGCTTCAGAAGAGGTATATGGAAAATCATCCCCATCACATTCCGCTGCTTCTTATGTTGGACGTTATTCACGGGCATAAGACTGTTTTCCCGTGTCCTTTAGGTCAGGGCGCCACTTTTGACCCTGAGGTGGCCAAGAAAGGCGCCGAGATTCAGGCAAAAGAGGCTTCAGCTGAAGGCGTTCATGTAACTTTTTCTCCAATGGCGGACCTTGTAAGAGATGCCAGATGGGGAAGAGTAGTGGAATCTACCGGTGAAGATAAATACTTAAACGGCAAAATGGTCAGCGCCATGGTGGAGGGCTATCAGGGAACTTCTCTTAAGGATAAAGGGCATGTGGCGTCCTGTATCAAGCACTTTGCGGCCTATGGCGGAGCGGAGGCCGGAAGGGATTACAATGACGTTGAGCTGTCAGAGCACACATTAAGAGAGCAGTATCTGCCTGCCTACAAGGAAGGTATTAAGGCAGGGGCAAGGCTTGTCATGACTTCTTTTAATACCTTAAATGGCATTCCTTCCTCCGGAAATAAGTGGCTTATGAAGGACATCTTAAGAAAAGAGATGAAGTTTAAAGGTGTTCTTATTTCTGACTGGGCTGCCATTGCAGAGATGGTTAACTGGGGCTTTGCCAAGGATATGAAGGAGGCTTCAAGACTTGCAATGGAAGCGGGCGTGGACATCGATATGTGCACAGGCTGCTATGGCGGCAATCTTCAGAACCTGGTAAAAGAGGGCAAGGTCTCGGAAAAGCTTTTGGACGAAGCTGTAATGAGAGTGCTTGAGCTTAAGAATGACCTGGGACTTTTCGAGGATCCCTACCGCGGAGCCTCTGTGGAAAAGAGCCTTGAGGTCTGCCTCTGCGATGAGCATAGAAAGGTAGCAAGGGATGCTGTAAGGAAGTCGCTGGTTCTTTTGGAAAATATGGGTAGTGTGCTTCCTCTGTCCTCTAAGAAGATTGCATTTATCGGACCTTACGCTGATGAGAAAAAGATACACAGCTCCTGGGCTATTTCAGGAGAGCCTGATAAGAACGTTACTATTAAGGAAGCAGCTAAGGAGCTTTTGGGGGCAGGTGACGCAGAGCTTAAGTTCGCCAAGGGCTCAAACATGCTCCTTGATAAAACAGATATAGGTTCCGGCGTGTTTGAGGCTGATGACGATTCTAACAAGGAGCTTTTAGAGGAGGCTCTTGATATAGCAAAGTGGGCTGGCGAAATTGTTTTGTGCCTTGGAGAAGACATAGGACAGTCCGGAGAGTCCACAAGCCGCGTGGATATAAGGATTCCTGCACCGCAAAAGGCTCTTTTTGATGCTGTATGTAATGTTACTGACAGGTCAAAAAAGAAACTTATAACTCTTATTTTCAACGGAAGACCACTGGACCTTGAGGATATTCCCCAAAAGAGCGATGCCCTGCTTATCTGCTGGCGTCCGGGAACCGAGGGAGGACACGGAATCCTGGATGTGCTCACAGGCGCATATTCGACCTCCGGTAAGCTCCCTGTAAGTTTCCCATGGTCAGTGGGACAGGAGCCGCTTCATTATGACCACTACAACACCGGAAGACCAAAGCCAAAGGAGGGTCAGACAATCTTTTCCTCAAGATATCTGGACTGCCCGAATGAAGCAAGGTTTCCATTCGGATTTGGGCTTGGATACTCGGAGTTTGAGGTTTCTGCTGTAAAGCTGTCTAAAAAGAAGCTTTCAAAAGATGAAGATTTTATAGAGGCTTCAGTTACCGTTAAAAACATCGGAAAAGTAGAGGCTACCGAAACTCTGCAGCTCTACATAAGAGATGTGGCAGGCAGCAGGGTAAGACCTGTCAAGGAACTCAAGGGCTTTGAAAAAGTGACTTTATCTCCCGGTAAGTCAGCAAAGGTTTCCTTCAGGATTGATGAGACAATGCTGAGGTTCTTTACCATAAACAATAAATTCGAGAGCGAAGAGGGGAAGTTCGTGGCCTTTATCGGAACTGACTCTAAGACCAATAATAGTGCAGAATTCGAACTGGTATAAGAAACAAAAAAAGTTTGTTAGCACTCACGTTGAGTGAGTGCTAAATTTTTGTTGACTTTTGATACTTTGAGTCTTAAACTTTTATTTATGGTGATGGGCCTGAGCTTGAAACAGAGCTATAACAGCATGGCCTATATATTTTTTGTGAAAAAGGAGTGAGAATCATGACTTCAAAAAAGGGAAATCTTTCAATCAACAGTGAGAACATGTTTCCGATCATCAAGAAATGGCTGTACTCGGATCATGATATCTTTTACAGAGAAGTAGTTTCTAATGCATGCGATGCAATTACCAAGATCCGCAAGATGGATATGATGGGAGAATATCAGCTTCCTGACGGATATAAGCCTCGCGTGGATATTATTCTTAATGATAAAGACAAGACTATCAAGATCGTGGATAACGGTATTGGTATGACAGCTGAGGAGGTTGAGGAGTACATCAATCAGGTTGCTTTCTCAGGAGCTACAGATTTCCTCAACAAGTACAAGGACAAGGCAAACGCTGATCAGATCATTGGTCACTTTGGATTGGGATTTTATTCAACCTTCATGGTATCTGAGTATGTAGATATCGATACACTTTCCTACAAGTCAGACGCAGCATCTGTACACTGGACCTGCGATGGCGGCTCAGATTTTGAGATGTCTGACGGAGATAAAAAGGAAGTTGGTACTACAATTACACTTCATCTTTCAGAGGACTGCCTTGAGTTCTGCAATGAGTACAAGGCAAGAGAAGTTATCGAGAAGTACTGCTCCTTCATGCCTTATGAGATCTATCTCTCAAGGGAGAATGAAGAGGGAACAGAGACCATTAAGGAATCCGAGAAGCGCGATGATGATATCGTGATCGAAGTTATCGAGCCGGAGAAGAAGGCTGATGACAAGAAAGACGGCGAGGAGGCAAAAGAGGAAGAGAAGAAGCTCAAGATTAAGAGACGTCCACAGCTTCTTAACGACATTCATCCTCTTTGGGCTAAGACTCCTAAGGATTGCACAGATGAGGAGTACAAGGAGTTCTACAGAAAGGTATTCCGCGACTACAAGGAGCCACTTTTCTGGATTCACCTTAACATGGACTATCCTTTTAACTTAAAGGGTATTTTATACTTCCCTAAGATCAACATGGAGTTTGAATCCATCGAGGGAACAATCAAGCTTTACAACAACCAGGTATTCATCGCTGATAACATCAAGGAGGTAATCCCTGAGTATCTGATGCTCCTTAAGGGCGTGATCGACTGTCCTGATCTTCCTCTTAACGTATCAAGATCAGCCCTTCAGAACGATGGCTTTGTAAAGAAGATTTCTGAGTACATCTCCAAGAAGGTTGCGGAGAAGCTTGCAGGTCTTTGCAAGACTGATAAAGAGAACTATGATAAGTACTGGGATGACATCAGCCCATTCATCAAGTATGGTTGCCTTCGTGACGACAAGTTCTGCGAGAAGATGACAGACTACATCCTCTTCAAGAACCTGGATGGCAAGTATCTCACAACTCCTGAGGCACTTCAGATCAACAAGGAAGCTGAGGAAGAGGCTGCCAAGGAAGAGGCTACAGATGAGAACGGCAACAAGGTTGAGGCTGAGGTAGTAGATGCTGATGGAAATGCAGCTGATAGCAAGACTGATGACAAGAAGGAAGAAGAGGACAAGGAACCTCGCACCATCTACTATGTTACAGACGAACAGCAGCAGAGTCAGTACATCAAGATGTTCAAGGCTCAGAAGATGGAAGCATTCATCATGAACCACAACATCGATGTACCTTTCATGCAGCAGCTTGAGTCCAAGAACGAGAACAAGATCCGCTTTGCAAGAATCGACGCTGATCTTACAGATACCTTCAAATCCAAGACTTCCAAGAAGGCAGCAGCTGAGCTTGAGGAAAAAGAGAAGGAAATATCCGAGAAGGTTAAGAAGGCTCTTAAGAACGACAAGCTCACTGTTAAGCTTGAGAAACTCAAGGACAAGAAGATGTCTTCAATGCTCACTGTTTCTGAGGAATCAAGACGTATGGCTGAGATGATGAAGATGTATGCCATGAACGGCATGTCTATGGGCGATTTTGGAAACGAGGGTCAGACCCTTATCCTCAACGCAAATCATCCTCTTGTTGAGTACGTTATGGAGCATGAAGATGGCGAGAACACCAAGACTATCATCGAGCACCTTTATGATCTTGCCCGCATCCAGAATGCACCTCTTGAAGGTGAGGCTATGAGCAAGTTCATAGCTCGTAGTAACGAGATCATGATGGTACTTGCTAAGTAATAAAAATATAATAAGTTTAGCTTTTAGGCGGTCTTTTCACAGAGACCGCCTTTTTCAGTGCATTTAAGCCATTATGCTTATTTTATCTGTGCCACAATCCATACCGTCAAGCAGCTTATAGGTATAAGAGTGTCAGCAAATGAAGCGATGAATGCAAATCAGGCCAAGAACCGATATCTTGAAAAGCATGATGCGGATTTCGTGCTTTTTGTGGAACGCAGGAACCGTCCCCTCGTTCCACCGTTTCTACCCCCGGTAGTTTACTTCTTGAGGTAGATTGCGTAGTACATGGCGCCGACGCAGACTGCGCCGCCGATGATGTTTCCTATGGTTACGGGGATGAGATTTGTTACGAAGAATCCGAATAGGCTAAGGCTCTCTGCCGGGATTCCGTAAAGCGCGCTGGTGAGCATTCCTGCAGGGATAAAGTACATGTTGGCTACGCAGTGCTCGAAGCCGCAGATGATAAAGAGCATTACAGGGAGCCAGAGGGCAAGGACTTTGCCGGCAACTTCGTCTGCTGAAAATGAGCACCAGACAGCAAGACATACAAGTACATTACAAAGGATTCCTCTCAGGAGTCCGTCACTAAAAGAGATATTTGCCTTGGTAACGGCGGTTGCTACAACGCCTTCTGCCAGGGCATTATTTGCGAATGAGTAAATATGGGAAGTAGCTGCGATCAGTGCAATAAGGAAACCTCCCACCATATTTCCGAGATATACAAGTACCCAGTTTTTGAGCATTCCGGAGAACTTGGCCTTTCCGGACAGTACAGGAATCATAATAAGGCAGTTTCCTGTAAAAAGTTCAGCACCTCCTACAAGGACCATAAAAAGACCTATCGGGAAAACAACGCTGCTTATCATGCGGGCACTTGATGGATCAGCAGCGGTACAGCTTGCTATCTGGCTTCCGAGTCCGCCAAGAGCAATGTATGCTCCTGCTAGTATTCCTAAAAGAAAAGTCTTAAGAGCGGGAAGTTCTGTCTTACCCTTTCCTACATTTTCATATTTAACGGCTATTTCTGCGGGTGATTTCATATTTTGATCCTCCTATAACGTAGATATATGGCGTAGGTGCAAGCCTTATATAGATATAAATGATAAATTGATTACTGATATGACATTACTTTTTATACACTATATAGTACTATATCAAACACAAAAACACAATATATAGTGTTATGCTGTTGGCAATAATTTTCCTGTCTTTACAGCAAACTAGATGATTTTATAAAAAATTTATATTCTTGGCAAGTTTTTATCATAAAAATAAGGGATAATAGACTTCGTAAACGATTAAATCAGTGAAAAAACTGTGTTTTTGAGTGATTGATTATTTACAAAAACAGAATAATGGCATAATCTATTTAAAGTCGATTAGATTTTATACAATGGAAACTGTTTTGCGAAACAGTGCCATTTAATGGCAATTTAGGAGTAATATGAAAAAACTAGTTGAAATCAAGGATGTATCCAAAATATACAATCCTGGGGAAAATGAAGTCAGGGCACTTAATCACGTAAGCCTCATAATAGGCGAAGGCGAATTTGTTGCCATCATAGGCCAGTCCGGCTCAGGTAAATCCACGCTTATGAATATGCTCGGATGTCTTGATACTCCCACAAGTGGCAAATACTATCTTCATGGACAGGATGTATCAAACATGACCGACGACGAACAGTCTGATGTACGAAACAGGGAGATAGGCTTTATTTTCCAGGGCTTTAACCTGATTCCTTCCCTGACTGCCCTTGAGAATGTCGAACTTCCTCTTATATATAGAGGAGTTGGAAAAAAAGAGAGGGAGAACCTTTCAAAAGCTGCTCTGGACAGTGTGGGACTTGGCAATCGTATGACTCACAAGCCCAATGAAATGTCGGGAGGACAGCAGCAGAGAGTTGCCATAGCAAGGGCGATAGCCCAGGCGCCGCCAATACTTCTTGCTGATGAGCCGACAGGTAACCTGGATTCCGGCTCCAGTAAAGAGATAATAAATATAATAAAAAGGCTATATTCAGAGGGCAGAACGGTTATCATCATAACCCATGACCCCGGAATAGCCAAGCAGGCAAAGAGAATAATAACCATTTCGGATGGAATGATCGTCAGCGACATTATGAATCCGGACTACAAAGAAGTGCAATAAAGGGAGGAAGACATGGCAAAGGATAACGAGAACAAAAACATCTCAGAGAACACTGAGGTTAAAGAGATAGAAGCTCCAAAGACCGAAGTCAGCACAGTAAGCACAGCGCCTGAAACACCTGTGTATGAGGATTATGAATCCCATGAGGTGGCAAAAAAGCCAAAGAAGAAGTTTAAAAAGAGATATCTGGTCATCGCAGCAGCGGTAATTGCTGCCGGAGTCTTTGGATATACAAGGATCAATGCCGGTAAAAATGCCATGGTGTATGTGACTACTGAAGAGGCTGCTCTTGGAACTATAGAAAATGTTCTTTCAATTTCAGGAACTGTACAGAGTGCTGAGAGTAAGACATATTTCGGAACAGTGACCGCAAAGATTGCGGATATTCCGGTAAAAGTCGGAGATAAGGTTTCATCAGGTGACCTTCTCGTTAGTTATGATGAGGAGAACCTTGATCTTGCAAAAAAGACAGCGGAGCTTTCAATAAAACAGGCCAAAGGAAGCTATTCCAGCAATTTTTCTGAGACAGCAGCTGCTGAAAGAGAATATGCAAAGGGCATGAATGCCAAGCAGATAAACGAGAGACTTGATGCCATCACTGCTGAGGTTGATAATCTCAACAATCTCATAACAGAGAAGAAAGCCCGTATGAACCAGACCCTGACTGATCTTCAGAAGACTCAGGCAGATATAAACCAGAATGGTATCGCTGACAGCAGTGAAAACTATTTTGAAAATGGAAGCAACAGCTATATCTATAGAAATGAGACCGGCAACAAGAAGGACGGGGAGTATACACTTCCTACAGAGCAGGACAGACAGATGTCCCTTGCATTGTCCCAGTCCATTGCTGACGTTCAGTATGCTCTTTCCTATGACCCTGAGATAAAGGGCTGGAATGACCAGATAACAGCTCTTAACGAGGAAAAATCACACCTTCAGTCCGCTAAGAGTTCTCTTTTAAATGGAGGTCAGATTGCAGCTGCCAAGGCACAGCTTGAGTCCACAGAGCTTTCTCAGGAAGATACTATTGAGAAGCTTGATGAGGCAAAAGAGGGTGTGAAGGCAGATTTCAACGGTGTTGTCACAGCAGTAAGTGCAGTTGAGGGAGCAACAGTACAGACCGGTACGCAGCTGCTTACTATTGCAACTACCGATGACGTTGAAGTTTCCATCCAGATTTCAAAGAGCGACCTTCCTAAGATTTCCATTGGACAGCAGGTTGATGTGACCATTAACGGAAAGCAGTACCAGGGCGAGATCACCAAGATTTCAGGAAATGCAACAAAGAACAGCAATGGTGTTGCAGTAGTTGAAACAACTATCAAGGTCAAGAATCCTGATTCAGACATCATCCTTGGTGTTGAAGCAAGCAACAAGATCCATGCTCAGAAGGCAGACAATACCCTTGTGCTTCCTTATGAGTATATTATGACTGATTCTGAGGGCGATTATGTTTATGTTGTTGAGAATGGTCTTGTGGTTCGCAAGAATGTAACGCTTGGCATTACCTCCAGCACAGAGGCTCAGATAATTGACGGGCTTAATGCAGGAGAGCAGATAATCACCTCAGACACAGATTCAATAGTTGAGGGTACTGCAGTTGTAGTATCACAGTGACGTTAAGGCTTGGTGTTTAGAGTAGACATGGGAAAACTTGGCGAATATTTTAAAAGTGCAATAAAACAGATATTACATAACGGATACCGTACTCTTATGACCATGCTGGGCATTATTGTGGGCATTGCAGCGGTTATAGCCGTAGTGTCTCTTGGCAATGGCATGACACAGTTTGTGCAGAGTCAGCTCAATGGTATTGCCGGTAATTATGGCGAAGTCTATATGGACGGCTCTAAGACTTCAGAGAGGATTACTCTTGATGACATTGACTTTGTAGAATCCTCTGTTTCAGATATCTACGGACTTTCACCGCAGCTGACTGCCTATGGAAAAGTTACCGGAAAAAGAGGAACCTATGAGGCTCAGGTTATTGGCGGAAGCGCTGCTATGGAGCACCTTTTGAGCAATGGCATCATCAAGGGACAATATTTTAACAAACAGCAGGTGGAGAGTGGACAGAGAGTCTGCGTAATGTTAAGGGACGATGCCAAAAAGCTTTTTGGTACTGAAGAAGTAATTGGTATGGAAATCGAGATTACTTTATGGGGAAAGACTGCATCCTACAAAATCATAGGTCTTAGAGACAGCATGAACAGAATGTATTCATTCCTTATGGAGGGGCAGGATTATTCTGCCCAGATTGAGGTTCCTTACACTGCGCTGGGAGCTGATTTCGATTATTACATGGAGGATTTTTCCAGTGTCCTTCTGTTTGCTGATCAGAGCATACTTAATACCAAGGTAAATGAAGTAAAAGATATCCTTACGAACCGTCACAGCTTAAGGGGGACTAAGGCAATAAACGCCTATTCCATGGCTGATTTTTCCAAGGAGCTTGATCAGATCCTTGGTTATGCAACCACATTTCTTTTGCTGGTTTCAGTTATTTCCCTCGTAGTTGGTGGAATCGGTGTAATGAACATCATGCTGGTTTCTGTTGCTGAGAGAACCAGAGAAATTGGAATACGTAAGTCCATAGGCGCCAAGACCGGAGCCATTATGACCCAGTTTCTGTCAGAGGCTGCGATATTGACTCTGCTTGGAGGAATCGTCGGAATTGTTGTGGGAATAGGCATGGCTTATATAATCTGCACTGCCATTGGCTTTGAAGTTATAGTTACTCCAACCTCGGTCATTGGTGCAGCTTTATTCTCAGTTCTCATCGGACTTTTCTTTGGACTTTATCCTGCAAGAAAAGCAGCAAAAATGAAACCTATCGATGCACTAAGGCTTTGACAGGCATTTCTGGAGAAAAATTATGTATCTTGAGTATATAAAAAGCGCAATAGCAAGCATAAGAAGCAATAAGGGAAGGTCATTTCTCACCATGCTGGGTATCATTATTGGTATCGCAGCGGTTCTTATTGTGCTCGTTATTGGTGACGGTATGAAAGCGACCGTAAACAGTGAGATGGATGATCTGGGAGCAACTACTGTTACAGTTTCGTTGGATAAGCTAAAGACAGAAAAAACCTTTACCAGAGAGCAGTTAAAGACCATAGAAAGTACATTGAAGGGAATTTACGGAGTTTCGCCTTCTCTTGATATTTGGGGCAATTTTGTCACAAGCAGAAGAACTTTTGACGCAAATGTAAGCGGCAGCGGAGCAGCGAAGGTCAACGCAGCCGGGAACAAGATAATTCATGGTCGTTACTTTAGTGAAAACGACGTGGATGAGGGAAAAAAAGTAATTGTTATATCTCAAAGCACGGCAAATAAACTATTTGGTTATGAAAAAGCTGTAGGCAATACTGTTCATCTGGATTTTTATGGTGATGAGGCTGATTTTACCGTAATCGGTGTCAGAGAAGACACTTCAATGGATAAGGCTTATGCAAGCTTTGGTGATGAGCCTACGCTTATGGGGGACATACCGTTTACTGCTGCAGCCGAAGTTTATAGCATAGATCCTGACAAGCAGTTTACAAGCTTTGCAATCTATATGGATAAAGAGAATAAGGATAAAGTCCTTTCTTCTGCCAGATCCATCGTGGAAAACGTTATGGGACTCAGGGGAGAAGGTGCAGTAAAAATCCAGTCATCTGCAGGTTTTGACCAGACTACCGACACCATTCTCAACATTATAACTGCCGTTGTTGCTATAATTGCAGCGATTTCTCTTTTGGTAGGTGGAATCGGAGTTATGAATATAATGACAGTTTCCGTGACAGAAAGAACAAGGGAAATTGGAATCCGCAAATCCCTGGGGGCAAGGACCGGCTCTATTTTGACACAATTTTTGGCAGAGGCTGCGATCCTTACTTTTACCGGAGGAATAATCGGAATCATCACCGGACTCTCGATATCCTTTTTGATCTGCAAGGTTGTGGACTTTACATTTACGGTCAATCCGATACTTGTTGTCGTTGTCGTATTGATCTCTACCAGTATCGGACTGTTTTTTGGAATCTACCCTGCCAAACGTGCTGCAAACCTTGATCCCATCGAGGCGCTTCGTATGGAATAAAAAGGGTAGAAATCGAAGTTTCCTAATTCTCTATGTGACTTAATCTATGATATACTTACATATATATGTGGTTTTTGGGGTGAGTTGTGAAAGAAATCGTAGAACAGTTACTTAAAGGTAAATATACTTATGCGGAGCGAAGTCTTGATTTTTCGACCCCGCGTGTTGAGTTATATCTTGGTGCAGGCACTATGGCAGAGGGTACCTTCACCATTTTTGGGCCTGAAGACAGGCTTCTTGTGGGCAAGATCAGCTCTACAGAAGTCAGGATGCAGGTCATAACCCAGGATTTTTCCGGTACCCCCTATGAGGCTTCTTACAGATTTGATGCCAGGGGCCTGTCAAAAGGGGATGTGATCCAGGGCGATTTCCGCATTATCTCCAATCAGGGAGAGTATTATCTCCCTTTTGTGGTCAACGTCAGGCTGGATCATATTGCTTCCAGTCTCGGAGACATCAAAAATTTATTCCATTTTGCAAATCTAGCTAAAACTGATTGGAATGAGGCAGTAGACCTCTTTTATTCCGATGAGTTCATATCGATTTTTGAGGGCACCGAAGGCCAGTATGAGAGCCTTTACAGGGGCCTTTCTGCAGTTCCCGGCAATGAGCAGAACGTTGAGGAATTTCTTATTGCCATCAACAAGAAGCAGCCAATGAACTTCCTTGTGGATGAGAAAGAGATAAACGTAGATTATAACGGCACATCAAGGGATAACACAATAACCATAACAAGGAGTGGCTGGGGATATTCAGGTCTTTCTGTAAAGATAGACGGAGATTTCATTACGCTGGATAAGAGCAGCATCGGTGAGGATGATTTTACCGGAAGCAGCTGCCACCTAAAATACAGGATAAGGCAGGATAAGCTCCACAGTGGCAATAACTTTGGTAAGATCACTTTTTCCAATGCTTTTACAAACATAGAATTACCGGTGGTGGTTTCTGCGGATGTTTCGGGAATACACCCTACAGTGGATTATCAGGAGAAAAAGAAACTGATAGTTCAGCTCATAAAGGTATATGAGAGTTTTAGCTGTAAAAAGATAACTTCAAGAGCCTGGCTTTCCGAGACCGGCAAAATAGTTGCCAAGATGAATGCTCTTGATGATAAGGACCTGGAATTCAGACTATATACAGCCCATTACTACATAACTGCCGGCAGGGTAAATGAGGGCAAGTGGATACTTGACCAGTGTGCAAAAGAGGTGGAGGAAGCCCCCGGGGATACTCTATACAGCTACTACCTGTATCTCTCAACACTTAGCACCCGTGAGGACAGCTATGTCAACGACATCTCTGAGAGACTTGAGGGGATTTTCAGGCGAAACCCTGACAACTGGCGTATTGCCTGGCTTCTTTTGTATATTTCAGAGGAGTTTTCCTCATCAAGCCCAAGGAAATGGATGACCCTTGAAAGTCAGTTTTCCTTTGGCTGCAGGAGCCCGATTGTTTATCTGGAAGCAGTGAATCTTTTGAATGACTCGCCATCAATGCTTACAAGCCTTGATGATTTCCAGCTCTATGTCCTTGAATATGGGGCAAAAAAGAATGTTATAAGTCTCAGCCTTATTGACCAGCTGGTATATCAGGCCGGCAGGGTAAGAAATTACAATGACAGGCTCTTCAGGGTACTTACAGCCTGCTACAAGATAAAAGAAAGCGACGATGTTCTGGAAGCTATTGTCTCCCTGCTTATCAAGGGCGGAAAGACTGACAGGGCTTCTTTCGAGTGGTATGAAAAGGGCGTAAGCAGGGAACTTAGGATCACAAGGCTCTATGAGTATTACATGATGTCCATCTATACAGATGAGAACGGACTTCTTCCCTGCGAGATAAACAGGATGGTCCTGATGTATTTTTCCTATCAGAGCGACCTTGAATACGACAAAAATGCAATCCTTTACAGATATGTCCATGAGCACAGAGAGGATTATCCCGAGCTTTACGAATCCTATGTGCCACAGATTGAGAAGTATCTCATGGCGCAGCTCGATAAGGGCAGGATCAGCAGAGACCTGGCTTATCTGTACAAGAACATGCTTACAAGGCAGATGGTGGACGCCGCCAATGCATCGAAGGTTCTGGCGGTGCTTCATACCTCTGAGATAAGGACAACAGATAAAAGAGTATGCAGTGTAATTGTGGTCTACGATAAATGCGAGAGGGAAATGCGCTATCCTGTTGCGGACCAGAAGGCCTACGTGCCGTTATATGGCAGTGATTATGCAGTTCTTTTGGCTGACCATGAGGACAACAGGTTTGCTACGTCGATTCCCTACAGCAATGTGAAGATGATGCTTCCGGGCAAGCTCCTTTCCTATGCTTCGCCTTATATTCAGAAGGGAAAAGAGAATCTGGACCTGTTCCTTTCAGACCTTGGTAAAAATGCTTACACCATCACCATGGAGAATGTGGGAAGATACAGAGATCTGGCTTCTTCTGACCTGGTTCGCAAAAAATGCAGGGATGAGATCAGAAATAATCTTGTCAGATTCTATTATGACAATGATTTTACAAGGCAGTTGACGGAATATCTTATGGGAATAGACGCTGCGGACCTTACCACAAAGGAAAGGAATGAGATCCTTGAGCTGATGGTCATGGGAGGTCTTTATGACAGAGCGCTCATGTGGCTTAAGGATTACGGGACCTATGGCGTTGACCCAAAGACAGTTCTTCGTCTCTGTGGCAGGATGATAGACAGGGATCAGTATCCTGCATCCCAGCCTGAAATTGAGATAGCTTTTTATGCCTTTAGTAACGGCAAATATGATGAGCAGCTTCTGACCTACCTTGTCAGATACTTTGAAGGTACCACGAAGGAAATGAGAAATGTGTGGAAGGCAGCCGAGTCCTTTGGACTGGATACTTATTCTCTTTGCGAGAGGATACTTATCCAGATACTTTACACAGGTTCCTATATTGGTGAGAAAATCGCTATTTACAAGGAATATGTGCATAACGGCCCCAATACTGATGTGGAGACAGCTTTCCTTACTCAGAATTCCTATGACAGCTTTGTTCATGGAAAAATAGCTGAGGGGTATATTTTTACCCGTATCGAGAAGCTGGCGCTGGAAAACGTTCCGCTGCAGGATGTGTGCAAGCTTGCATATCTCAGGTATTATGCGACGGAAAAGAAGGCGGATGAAGCTGTAAGTGATGAAGTGGCAATCTTTTTCCTGAAGGACCTTATGAAGCAGGGAATATTCTTCCCATTCTTCAAAGAGTACGAGGATCTATTGCCTGATATGTATCAGTTCAGCGACAAGACAATGCTGGAGTACAGGACTGCTCCCGGCAGGCATTGCACTGTGCATTACAGACTGGACAGTGATTCCGACAATGATTATAAAAGCTTTGAAATGATGGAGATGTACGAGGGAATCTATGTATGCGGCTTTGTTCTTTTCTTTGGAGAGCAGCTGCAGTACTACATTACCGAAGAAGGCAAGGATAATTCCGAGATTGCCACTGAGAGCGGAACCATCGCAAAGAGTGACATAGTTAAGGATTCCTCAGGCAGCAGATACAATCTGATCAATGACATTATGATCGGAGAGACTCTCCAGGATTACGAAACCGTAGACAAGCTCATGCAGGAGTATTATCAGAAGAAAAATGTCTGTGATATGCTCTTTAAGCCTATCATGGAAGAAAAGGATGATGAGTACTGATGCTTTTTTCAAACTCAGATGAAAAGCGCTTTGTGCTGGGATATGATCTGGGGGACAAGGTTTCCCAGATAAGCTATCTTGCCTCCGACGCGGATATGCCGGAGACTCTTTCAGTGCTTGCAGGTGCAGAACTATATAATATTCCTACCGTCCTTTGTAAAAGAAAGAATGTAAACCAGTGGTATTTTGGTAAGGAAGCGGTAAGGCATATTGAAGACGGGGATGCTACGCCTGTCTATGATCTTCTTTTGGCAGCAAGGGAAGGAAAGCCTGTAAAGGTTCTGGATGCAGAGTATGACCCGATAGCTCTTTTGACCCTTTTTATAAAAAGAAGCTTATCGCTCCAGTCTATGGAACTATCTCTGGACAGGGTTGAGGCAATCATGTTCACTACCAAATCCCTGGATCATCGCATGGTTCAGGTTTTAAATGCTGTGACTTCAGCTCTTGAATTAAAGACCCAGAGCATCTTTTACCAGAGCCATGAGGAGAGCTTTTATAACTATATGCTCTATCAGCCGGATGAGCTCATGCATCACTGCGTGATAGCCTGCGACTATGATCTGGATACACTTGGTGTATATCAGATGAGCCTCAATCACAATACTACTCCTGTTGTTGCAACGATAGATGTCAGTATTTTTAACGAACTTAAGCTGGGGCCGGAGGGCTTTCCTAAGGATGCAGCTCTTTTCCACAGGACCAGTGAGAGACTTGATGATGAGTTCCTCAATATCATGCAGAAGGTCTGCGGAGAGAGGATTGTATCGACTATTTTCCTTTTGGGAGACGGCTTTAAGGAAAAATGGACCAAGAGATCCTTGGAGTTTTTATGCAGGACAAGAAGAGTTTTCCAGGGGAATAACCTCTTTAGTAAGGGTGCTACCATTGCTGCAAGGGAGAGGCTTCGCCCCAGTGAGAATTCTTCGAGATTTGTTTTCCTTGGTGAGGACAAGCTTAAATCAAACATTGGAATGAACGTATTAAAGTGCGGGACTGAGTGCTACCATGCTCTTTTGGATGCAGGAGTTAACTGGTATGAGGCTTCATCGCAGACGGATATCATAATCGACCAGCACGGGGTACTGGATATTCAGATCACACCTCTTACAGGAAAGAGCCCCAAGATCGTACAGCTGTTTCTTGACGGGCTGGAAAAGAGACCTAAAGGGACCACCAGACTTCGTCTTTCCCTGACTATGGCCTCCGTTAATGAAGTCGATATAAAGGTTCAGGACCTGGGCTTTGGAGAGCTGTTCCCCTCCTCAGGTAAAGTGTGGGAGCAGACGGTAGAGCTTTAGTAACAGATTTTAGGAGTTTATATGGGACGACCGATACTTTGTATAGGTACATACGCGGAGAATCCGTATCATATAGATAAAATAGGCAAGAACGTGTACTGCATTGAAGAACTGTGCTATTGCATAGTGCAGAATGCGTTTCTTCTTGATGAGGACAGCTTCGATAAGGAGCTGTTTGACTGGATTGCCAGGGAATGCTCACTGGACAGACTTGCGGATGAGCTTAGGAGCATGCATGCAAAGAAGTGCTCAATTGCTTCAATGGCTGGAATCATCCTGGATTACGTGGGCTACAACACCAAGAAAGAGGTGGATAAGACCGAGGAAATCCTTAGGGAAAATGCCGGAATGGACATCTATCAGAAGAGATTGTCCAGAGCGGATTTCCTTATGACAAACGGTCGTTACAGCATGGCTTTTAAGGAGTATGAGTTTATTCTTGCCAATACTCCTGACATGAACCGGAAACTTCGGGCAAGGATTGAGCACAATGAGGGAGTCATGTACGCAAGACTCTTTTTGTTTGACAGGGCGGAAAAGATGTTTTTGAAGGCCTTCGAAGATGGGAAAAATCCCGAATCCTATATCCAGTATCTTTCAGCTGTCAGGATGAAACTCAGCCCTAAGGAATATGTGGGCTTTGTGGCAGATAATGAGGAGGTCTACGAGGCGTCTTTGGAACTTGAAAAGCGCATGAATGAAGCGCTGGAAATCTATGATGGAAGTGATGATAAGCACAGCCTTGGCACTATTTCTGTGATAAAGGCTGAGGGCAAGATGCATGAGTACTATACCGAGATTGGGGAAAAGACAAGAAGTATCAAGGAAGAGTACAGAAATCTTGTGAAGGAAAAGGTTGGGAGCAAATAAATGGGATTTTTAGAAAATATTTTTGGAAAATCTCGTCCAGCAGAGGCTGCCGGAAAGGCAGAGTATGAGAACTGGAATGATATTGTCTACACCAGAAAAGATCTGGATATTGACGATCCGGTTCAGAGAAGGGAGTATATCGGAAGCTGCCTTCAGCAGATGGAAGAGGCTGCCAGGGAACTGGATGGCCTTGAAATGGAATACTATGACGTTACAAGTCATTTAAGGGACATGGAGGAGATTGATGCCCTCCCTGAGCCCCAGAGACAGGAGATAAATGAGTGCGCCCAGAAGATAATCGATTCTGAGCAAAAGCGCGAAAAATTCAGTAAGCGCAAGAGCAAGATGACCGAAGATGAGTATGAGCGCATGGAGAGACTTCAGTCAGAGGCCAAGAAGGGGATAAAAAAGCTGGCTGAGGCAGAGGATTATCAGAAGAAGATAAAGAACGATCTAAAACGCCTTGACGGAGAGCATCAGGCTTATATCTTCCGGGAGGAAGAGCTTTTAAATTCCATGGATAACTGCAGGAAGCTTATAATAGTGGTTGCAATTACGCTGGCCCTTGTTTTTGGTCTTCTCATTGTTCTCCATAATGTCCTGAAGCTGAATGTTGCCTATGGATATATGATATCTGTCCTGATGGCAGCTATTGCGCTGACATATCTTTTTATCCGTAACTCAAATGCACAGATTGAACTAAAAGGCGTGACCAAGTCAATCTCAAGGCTCATAATGCTTCAGAACCAGGTCAAGATAAGATATGTCAACAACACCAATCTTATCGACTACCTGTGCCTTAAGTTCAGGGTAAATAATGCCAGAGAATTAAAGGCTCTTTACGAAAAGTACCTTCAGGAGGTAAAAGAGAGAGAGGCCTACGAGGATGCCCAGAAGAACCTGGATGTAAATCAGAAGGACCTTATATATATGCTTAAGCGCCTTCGCATCAAGGATCCCGAGATATGGGTTCATCAGGTGGAAGCTCTTTTATCCCACAATGAAGAAGTTGAGATAAGACACAGCCTGAATGTTCAGAGACAGTCCCTTCGCCGCCGCATGGAATACAACAGAGATGTGGTTGCAGGAAATGCCAAAAGGGAGATCGAAGACATGGCTCAGCAGTATCCGGAATATACCCAGGAGATTCTGGATATGGTTTCCAGATATGAAGAAAAATACCCTTCTTTTTAGTTGTTGACGGGTAGAAACACAATGCGCTCACTCTTGCATCAAGTTCTCACGAAATGCGCAGCTTAGTTCGCATTTCTGTTTGAACAGTAACTATTCATTCATCGCATTAATATGACAAAAATTGGTGATTGTCACAAGGCAGGGATGATGATATTATGGTCGTGTTCGTGAAAGATTTTTCCTGTAGCGATGAGGAGATTTTATGGAAAATACATGTAGGACCGAAAGTTACAAGCACTTGGGGGAAGAGTGCGGCGTTTTTGGAATATATGATTTCGACGGAGGGGATGTGGCAGAGTCAATCTACTATGGTCTTGTGTCACTCCAGCACAGGGGACAGGAGAGCTGCGGTATTGCTGTCAGCAAGACGGATGGCCCCAAAGGTAAGGTTGTAAGCTACAAAGACATGGGCCTTGTTAATGAGGCTTTCACGCCTGAAACCCTGGACACACTAAAGGGCGATATAGGTGTTGGTCACGTGCGCTATTCTACAGCCGGCAGCAGCACCAGAGAAAATGCTCAGCCACTTGTTCTAAACTATGTAAAGGGTACCTTGGGACTTGCCCATAACGGTAACCTGGTCAATGCACCACAGCTTCGTCATGAGCTGGCTTATACCGGTGCAATCTTCCAGACAACAATTGATTCAGAGGTAATTGCATATTTGATCGCCAGGGAGAGACTGGTTACAGGTTCTGTCGAAGAGGCAGTCGGTAAGGCTATGCAGAGGATAAAGGGTGCTTATAGCCTTGTTATCATGTCGCCACGAAAGCTTATCGGAGCAAGGGATCCTTACGGATTTAAACCGCTTGTAATAGGCAGAAGAGAGAACTGTTATATTCTGGCGTCTGAGACCTGTGCCTTAGATACCATCGGAGCTACTTTTATCAGGGATGTGGAACCTGGAGAGATAGTTACTATTTCACCTGAATATGGCATCAGATCAGATAAATCCATGTGCCTTCCAAAGGATAAGCACGCAAGATGTATTTTTGAGTATATATATTTTTCAAGACCGGATTCCCATATAGACGGTATCAGTGTATATGATGCCAGAATAGCAGCCGGAAGATTCCTTGCAATGGATTCTCCTGTGGATGCAGATATGGTTGTGGGAGTTCCTGAGTCAGGAAACGTTGCGGCTCTTGGTTATGCCCTGGAGTCCGGGATTCCTTATGGACAGGCCTTTGTAAAGAACTCCTATATAGGCAGGACCTTTATTAAACCAAAGCAAAAGAACCGCGAATCCAGCGTTCAGGTGAAGCTTAATGCTTTAAAGAGCGCAGTTTCCGGTAAACGTATTATAATGATAGATGATTCCATTGTCCGTGGAACCACTTCAGATAGAATTGTCCGTATGCTGCGGGATGCAGGGGCAAAAGAGGTTCATATGAGGGTAAGTTCACCGCCGTTCTTATGGCCCTGCTACTTTGGAACCGATGTTCCCGCAAGGGATCAGCTCATTGCCTACAACAGAAATGTGGATGATATCTGCAAGATCATAGGTGCGGATTCCCTGGCTTATCTTGGGATAGAACGCCTTGAAGAAATGGTAGGCGGAAATCTTGGAATCTGTAAAGGATGCTTTACGGGGAATTACCCTGTAGATCCACCAAAAGAAGACATCCGTGGAGAATTCGAGAGGTAAAAATATAGCAAAACAAGTGGAGGAAGATATGAGTACAGATCGTTACAGCAGCCCGTTATCAGAGCGTTATGCCAGCAAGGAGATGCAATACATCTTTTCACAGGATATGAAGTTCAGGACCTGGAGAAGATTGTGGATTGCTCTGGCTGAAATAGAGAAGGAACTTGGCCTTAATATTACACAGGAGCAGATTGACGAGCTCAAGGCTCATCAGGATGACATCAACTACGAGGTTGCAAGGGCAAGGGAGAAAGAAGTACGTCACGATGTTATGAGCCATGTTTATGCTTATGGTCAGCAGTGCCCTAAGGCAAAGGGTATCATCCATCTGGGCGCCACAAGCTGCTACGTAGGTGATAATACAGACATCATTGTAATGACTGAGGCACTGAAGCTTGTTCGCAAAAAGCTTGTAAATGTAATCGCCGAGCTTGCAAACTTTGCAGATAAATACAAGGATCAGCCAACTCTTGGCTTTACACATTTTCAGCCTGCACAGCCCACAACAGTAGGTAAAAGGGCTTGCTTATGGCTTCAGGATTTCACAATAGATCTTGAGGACCTTGACTATGTTCTTGATAATATGAAGCTCCTTGGTTCAAAGGGAACCACAGGAACACAGGCTTCATTCCTCGAGCTTTTTGACGGCGACCTTACAAAGGTTGACAAGCTTGATCCGATGCTTGCTGAAAAGATGGGATATAAGGGATGCATGGCTGTTTCCGGACAGACCTACAGCCGTAAGATTGATGTGAAGGTTGTGAATGTCCTTTCAGGCATCTGCCAGTCAGCTACCAAGATGGCTCAGGATATCAGACTCCTTCAGCACCTTAAAGAAGTCGAGGAGCCTTTTGAAAAGAGCCAGATCGGTTCATCGGCGATGGCTTACAAGAGAAATCCTATGAGAAGTGAGAGAATCTGTTCTCTTTCCAGATATGTAATCGTTGATACACTTAATCCTGCTATCACAGAGGTTTCACAGTGGTTTGAGAGAACCCTTGATGACTCAGCAAATAAGCGCCTTTCAATACCTGAGGGTTTCCTTGCTACTGACGGTGTCCTTGACCTTTGCCTCAATGTTGTTGACGGCCTTGTTGTTTATCCTAAGGTTATCGAAAAGCACATGCTTGCGGAACTTCCATTCATGGCAACAGAGAACATCATGATGGATGCAGTTAAGGCTGGTGGCGACAGACAGGAGCTCCACGAGAGAATCCGTGAGCTCTCAATGGAGGCAGGAAAGACCGTCAAGGTAGAGGGTAAGGACAACAACCTCCTTGAGCTTATCGCAGCTGATCCTGCATTCCACTTAAGCCTTGAAGAGCTTCAGGCTTCCATGGATCCAAAGAAGTATGTTGGCTGCAGTGCTCATCAGGTTGAGAAGTTCCTTAAAGAAGTTGTAACTCCAATCCTTGATGCTAACAAGGATGACCTTGGAGTAAAGGCGGAGATAAACGTGTAAGATATAGGTCTTAAAAGTCATGAGTTCTTAGATGAAATTACAGAAATCCGCACTTGCTGCGGTTTTCGTGAGAAAGTGAAACAAGAGTCAACCAAGCCCTGCGACGAAGTCGCCTTCAAATGGCTTGGGTGATACATTCTTGGATTTTATATCCAAGAATGCATATATCGTGATGAAAGGAAATCATTGCATGAAGATAAAAGACATAATTAGGGAAAAGGAAGTTACCCTTTCATTTGAAGTTTTCCCTGCAAAGACTGATGCGGGATACGAGGCTGTAGAGAAGGCTGCGGCGGAGATTGCTGCCCTTAAGCCTGATTTTATGAGCGTTACCTATGGAGCCGGTGGTGGCACCAGCAAGAATACTGCCAATATTGCAGCTGACCTTCAGAATAAGTATGAGACACCGGTTCTTGCACATCTTACCTGCGTGTCATCCACCAAAGAATATGTTAAGGAAATGATCTCTGTTTATAAAGAGAAGGGCATTGAGAATATCATGGCTCTTCGAGGCGACATTCCAAAGGAAGGCCGTGTCTGTTTTGATTATGACCATGCAACACAGCTTATCTACGACATTAAGTCTCTGGATGAAAGTATTTGCATCGGCGGCGCCTGCTACCCTGAGGGACATGTTGAGTGCGCAAGGCAGTCAGAAGATATCGTGCATTTAAAAGAAAAGGTTGAGGCAGGGTGCGATTTTCTGACCACTCAGATGTTTTTTGATAACTCAACTCTTTATCAGTTTTTGTATCGCATAAGAGAAAAAGGTATTGAGGTTCCTGTACTTCCGGGAATCATGCCTATTACCAATGCAAAGCAGGTGGCAAGAAGCGTGGCTTTATCCGGATCAACCATCCCGCAGAAGATGAAGATAATGGTTGACCGCTTTGCTGACGACCCTGAGAAGATGAAGGAAGCAGGCATTATCTATGCCAGCGACCAGATCATCGATCTTATTTCAAACGGCGTGAGTCACATTCATGTTTATTCCATGAATAAGCCTGATATTGCAGCAGGGATTATGAGGAATTTGGCGACGATTATAAGGTAAGGGTTAATTTGGCTGGAACGAGGGGAGTTTTTTGGTGGAACGAGGGGACGGTTCTTTCGTTCCACATTAAGTGGAACGTCAAGAACCGTCCCCTCGTTCCATATTTCGGTAGGGAGACTAAGTGGAACGGAAGAACCGTCCCCTCGTTCCACCCTCATTCCACAAAATACTAAGGAGCAGCGATATGGATTCCAAGGAGAAAATCCAGATTTCAGAGAGTGAATTTAATTACGCCCAGGACGTCATCAAGAGGCTTTCAGACTACTATGACGCCAAGGTGGTTGGTCAGCAGCAGCTTAAGTTTTCACTTATAGGTGCTATCATTGCTGACGGACACATTCTTATAGAGTCTGTGCCGGGACTTGCCAAGACTACAGCAGCCAAGGCTATTTCAGATGCCGTGGACGGCAAGTTCATGCGTATTCAGTGTACACCGGATCTTTTACCGGGAGATATCATCGGTACACAGATATTTAACCAGGCAAATGGTAAGTTTGAGACAATCCTTGGCCCTGTTTTCGCAAACTTTGTTCTTCTTGATGAAGTAAACCGTTCAAGTGCCAAGACACAGTCAGCCATGCTTGAAGCCATGCAGGAGAAGCAGGTTACAATTGGCGGAACAGCTTACCATATGCCGGAGGATATCTTTATAGTTATTGCAACCCAGAACCCGATAGAGCAGGAGGGAACCTATCCTCTTTCAGAGGCTCAGACTGACAGGTTCCTGATAAAAGAGGTTATTACTTATCCTCTGGCTTCTTAGGAAGTTGAGATCTTAAACAGAATTGAGACAGGAGTAATCTCCAAGGCAACACCGCCTGTTCTTTCGATAAAAGATGTGGATAAGGTTCAAGATATCTGTGAAAAGGTATACGTTGATGATGCCATCAAGTGGTATATCTCAAGTATAGTTGTGGCTTCCAGAAGAGCTAATCAGATTCAGGGACTGGATGTTGGCAAATATGTCAGAATTGGATGCAGCCCAAGAGCTTCAATCGCATTTTTGAAAATGGCAAAGGCTTCTGCGCTCATGCAAGGAAGGACTTATGTTGTGCCTGAGGATGTGAAGGCAGTAAGACACCAGGTATTGAGGCACAGGATTGGTCTTAACTATGCAGCAGTAGCGGATAATATTTCTGTTGAGCAGGTTATCGATGGAATTGTGAACTCTGTGAAGACACCTTGAGGAGACAACTTTGCAGCTGGACTACGATTATTTATCAAGAATAAGACGAGCAGTGGCTCTTTATACAAACAGGAAGACCTCCAATATTCTTGATGGAGATTTTCATTCGATACACCGCGGGCGCAGTATGGAGTTTGACGACCTTAAGCTCTATACCTTTGGCGATGATGTTCACGATATAGATTGGAAATCCTCTTCCAGAATGGGAGATATTCTTGTAAGGCGCTATATGACAGACAGGCGCCACAATGTAATGTTTGTCTGCGACTGTGGTCAGAAGATGACCGGAGATACCATGGCGGGGAGGCCCAAAAGTGAGCTTTCCCTTATGACTTTTGGTACCATTGCTTATATTGCAGGCAGAAATGGGGCAGACTATGCTCTGGGATACCCAAGAGAAAAACGGGCAATGATGAGTCTTTTCAGGTCCGGACCGGAGCATATGGAAAAACTTCTGTATGAATACGGGAAATGTATCGACACCGACCAGGGCCTTACTGCTCTTGATGTGCTTAGAGAAGTGGCCTATTCAATAAATAAGAAGATGATAATCTTTCTAGTGACTGACATTGATGGTCTGGATAAACTTGACGAGAACCTCCTTCGGATTGTCACAAAGGACAATGACCTTCTGGTTATCGGTCTGGAGGATGCCATGCTCACAGGAGGAAATTCCTATGACAACGATATCAGTCTTTACGAGAAGCACTTTTTTACAGGGAATAAAAAGCTCCGCAAGGAGGAGCAGAGAATCCGAAGAGAAATAGTGGAGAGGGCATCCCTTATCTGCAAGCAGAACAAAGCGGGTCTCACCATAATAGATTCTGAGGATAAGATCATAGATGCCACCATAGATCTTTTAGAAAGGTACAGACATGGTTACTACGGTTACGTTACAGCCACCCTTTGAGTATTACTGGTGGCTTATTCTTATTGGGGTGATATTTCTTTTGGGGGCTGGGGCCTTATTATTTCTTGCCTTTAGAAAGCTCTTTTTGCAAAAGCCAAGGAAGGCGGGAAAAGAAAAGCCGGTTATGATTAAGCCTACACCCCAGAGCCTTGCTGTCATAAAGCAGAAGTATACTGAGCAGCTTAGGGCTCTTATGGATTCCTATGCCAAAAAGACTGTTTCAAAAAGAGATGGATATCAGAGGCTGAGTCTTCTTATAAGGGGCTTTGTCACTGATGCCACCGGAATCAATGTGGAAATCTACACTAAGACTGAGATTCAGGACTTTGGTATAAAGAGCCTGGATAATCTTATGAATGAGTATTACATCCCTGAGTTTGGAGAGGCTGAAAGAGCTAAGACCAGGGATTTTACAGCATCCTGTAACAAAACGCTTAAGGTGATACAGTCATGGAAATGATGCATAAATGGGTGGTCTATTTAGGAATCTTTGCGATCATTCTTGTGCTTTCTTTTGCATTCCTGTTTAGAAGAAAGCACAGAGATATGTTCGCTAAAGGCGTTAAGGTTTCAGGCACCCAAAAGATCAAGTCAACCGAAGTTTATAATAATCTGAAGCTGCAGTACAGATTTTTGTCGGCGCTGATGGTTGCAGCCCTGGTGGGGTGTGCGGTATCGGCTTTCTTTCTTGTGGCAAGACCCTACAAAAATCAGGATGTTTACACCGGGATAAAGAAAAGAGATATCATCATCTGTATGGATGTCTCCTATTCGCTCTACGACCTTAATTCGGAGCTTACAGAGTATTTAAAGGGCGTCGTAAGGGGACTTGCAGGAGACAGGATAGGAATAAGCATCTTTAACACCTCGTCTGTTACTTATGTGCCTCTTACGGATGATTATGACTATGTGGCTGCAAAGCTTGATGAGCTGGACAAATACTTTAAGCTGCAAAAAGAGCTGTATGAAGAGATCTATGATCACTATAACTATACCTACGAGATGCCTGACAATGTAGAAGCCAGATATTATCAGCTAATGGATGAACTGGCCTATTACGATGCAGGAACTTTGTACAACAATACTATCAGAGGTTCTTCCCTTATCGGCGAAGGACTTGGCACAGCACTTTACTCTTTTCCCTATCTTGGGGATTCGGAGCGCACCAGAGTTATCATAATGAGCACCGACAATCAGCTCAATGCCCATGACAGGCAGGTTATGGACCTAAATGAGGCAGCAGGTTATTGCAAGAAGAATAAGGTTACGGTATTTGGAATTTTCCCTTCTGAGGAGAACTTCTATCAGCCGGAGAATTTCAGCTATGATGTCTGCAAAAAAGAGTACAAGTCAGCAGTTGAAAAAACAGGTGGACTTTTATATGTAAGGACCCCGGACCTTCCTGTTTCTGCCATTGTTCAGAATATTCAGAAGCAGGATGTAATGACAGTAAACATGATAGTGTCAAGGGAGACAACCGATCTTCCGAGAACACCTTTCATCTTTCTTTTGCTTTTCCTCGGGATAGTTTGTGCTATGGGAGTGGTACTTCAAAAATGACGATACAACCTATTTTTCCTATTGGAATCCTGCTCCTTGGCTTTGTGGGAGCTATAGGCATATCCGCTTATTGTATATTTAAGGGTGGACATGCTTTATCAGAAAAAATATTTACGCTGGCAAGGCTTTTTGTAATCTATCTGCTGGTGCTTATCATAGGCCTCAGGCCAGTATCCGTTGCTACAGATTATGAGTTTTCTACCAAAAATCTGGATGTTTTATTTGTGGTGGATACCACTATCAGCATGTGGGCACAGGATTATAATGGCAATAGGCCAAGGATGGACGGGGTAAAGAATGATATTAGCTATATTCTCGGAGAACTTGCAGGGTCAAACTTTGGCCTTGTAACCTTTGATGATACCGCTCACGTCCTTTCACCCTTTACTCAGGACCTTAAGTATATTGAGGATACGGTGGACATTCTTACAATGCCGGATATTGAGTATGCCATGGGCAGTAATCTGTCAGTTCCTTTTTCCGATGTAAAGGCTCTTTTGGAGTCTTCCAGCAAAAAAGAAAACAGGAAGACAATTGTCTTTTATATCAGTGATGGTGAAAAGACCAACGAGAATGAGGAGGTATCCTTTGAGTCCCTTGCTGACTATATAGATGCCGGCGCAGTTCTTGGCTACGGCTCTGCAGCAGGCGGCAAGATGAAAAACGGATACACCTATCTCTATGACTATGACGGCCATGGTGAAGCTATCTCAAAAATTGATGAGGAGAACCTTGAAAGAGTGGCGACAGAGCTGGACCTTCAGTATCTGAACTTAAATGGCGGAAATACTGCTTTATCCGGTCTTATAGAGATGATAAAGCAGGAAAGTACCACCATTGTTGAAAAAGGTTTTGGCGCAGAAAGATATATTGATACATATTATTACTTTGCATTGGCTCTGGCTGTAATGCTGATGATAGAGGCGGCATTGTTTATGGGAAGGGGGAGACTATGAAGCAAAAGATTCCTCTTAAAATAATTTTTCTTTTTGCGGGCGCTGCGCTACTTCTTGTTATGGCGATTACTCTTTTTTCCAAGATGTATATCAATCACCGTTTTGTAAAAGCCTATGACTTAGAGGAATACCTTACGGAGAACGAAGAAAAGCTTCTGTTTATCAATACACCTGAGAGCTACCTTCCTTATTACAACATGGGCAGTGTTGCTTTTGAAAACAGGGATTACAACAGTGCAGTAGGATATTTTACCAAGGCACTGAGTCTTTTTCCTCTTGGACAAAAAGAGTGTGACGTCAGGATAAATCTGGCGCTTTCCATTTGCTACAGTATTGATTTCCAGCATCTTGAATCTCAGGAGAGAGTGGATACGGCGCTTCTTTTGTTGTATAAGGCAAGGGATATCCTTCTTGAGAACGGATGGGCAAATGAAGATCCTGAGCTTGCCAGGGATGCTGATGCGCAGAAACTCAAGGAAGATATTGATGAGATGATAAAAAAGCTTGAGAATCCTCAGGGCGGTGATGACAATCAGAATGATTCCGATGAGGAAAACGATAATCAGGATCAGGGGGATCAGGGTCAGTCTTCACAACCTTCGGACAGGGAAAAGAAGCAGCAGGATCAGCTTGATGAGAATAAGAAAAATGCCATGGAAGAGAGAAAGCGTGAGCAGAAGGCTCATGAAAGCTATGGCGATGGAGAAGATGGCGGAAGTATAGACGGTGAAGGCACCGGAGGCAGCTATAAGCCATGGTGAAAAAAATATTGGGGGTAACAGTATGAAATGTGAAGAGATTTATGCCGAGTACTACAAAAAGGCGCCGGAGGGAATGGCTTTTTGCCCATACAGGGTTTCGCCTCTCGGAGCACACATTGATCATCAGGACGGCAAGATCAATGGATTTGCAATAGATAAGGGAATCCATATTGCGTATTCAGTCAAGCACAACGGAGTTGTTGAGGTTCAGTCCCTCAACTTCCCCAAGAGAGCTCAGTTTCACGTCAGCTCTGTTCCTGAGGAAAAAGAGGGAGACTGGGCAGATCATTTAAGAGGAGCCACAAAGGTTCTAAATGAAAAGTATCGTCTTCGTTACGGAATTTCAGCCGTAATAGAGGGCACCATGCCTATAGGAGGCCTTAGTTCATCAGCTTCTGTCATAATTGCTTTTTTATCTGCCCTGGCAAATGCTAACGGCATCGTACTTGACCAGTGGGAGACCATAATGATGGCAAAAGAGGCAGAGAACAAGTACGTAGGAGTTAACTGCGGAAAGCTTGATCAGAGCTGTGAAGTTTTGTGTAAGAGCGACAGCCTTTTGTATCTTGACTGCATGGATGACAGCTTTGAACTTATTGAGAAGAGCCCTTCTCTCAAGCCCTTTAAGATAGGGGTGTTCTTTAGCGGTCTGGACAGGTCCCTGGCAAACAGCAGCTATAACTTAAGGCAGGATGAGTGTAAGGCTGCTGCTTATAATCTTATGGCTTACGCAGGTATGGAATATGGAAAATTCCAGGATGCAAAGCTTAGGGATGTTCCAAAAGAAATTTTCGAGGAGTACAGGGACAGACTACCTGAGAACTTCAGAAAGAGGGCTGACCATTACTATTCTGAAATGGACAGGGTGGAAAAAGGAATTGCAGCCTGGAGAGCAGGGAATCTTGATGAATACGGAAAGCTCATTTTCCAGAGTGGAAAGAGCTCTGTAGTAAATTACGAATGCGGCTGTCCGGAACTCATTACTCTTTATAACATTCTGACTGAGACGGAAGGTGTCTATGGAGGACGCTTTAGCGGCGCAGGCTTTAAGGGCTGCTGTATGGCTATCATAGATCCGGAAAAGGCTTCTGAGATAGAAAAAAATGTTACTACAAAATACTTGCACGAATACCCGCTTCTGGAGGGTAAATATTCCTTCCATTTGTGTAACTGTGCGGATGGGGTGAAATTATGAAGTGTATAATACTTGCAGCAGGATATGCCACAAGGTTGTATCCTCTAACTGAGAATTTTCCAAAGCCTCTTTTGGAGGTGGGAGGAAAGCCAATCCTGGACTGGCTTATCGGTGACCTGAGATGCGAGGTGGAGGAGTTTATTGTCGTTACCAATCATAAATTTGCAGCAATTTTTGAAGATTGGGCAAAAGATAAGGCTGGCGTCCGTATCATTGATGACGGTACGAGCAGCAATGAGGGAAGACTCGGAGCTGTAAGAGATATTCAGCTGGCGGCAAAAGATATTGAGGGAGATGCTTTTGTAATGGCAGGAGACAATGTGCTGACATTTTCTCTGGTTCCTTTCATTGAGTTTGCCAGAAAGAAAGCCACCTCCTGCGTAATGTGCCATGAGGAAAAGAGTATTCCGGCTCTCCAGAGAACTGCTGTTATTACGGTGGATGAAGATGATAAGATAACCTCCTATGAGGAAAAACCAAAGGAGCCAAAGGGAGAACTGGCAGTACCTCCGTTTTATTACTATAGGGCAGAGGATATAAATCGCATCCAGGAAGCATTGGATGCGGGCTGCGGTTATGATGCTCCCGGAAGCTTTGCTGCATGGCTGTCAAAGCAGACACCGATGCACGCCTGGAAGATGACAGGAGGCCGCCACGATATCGGCGATATGGCATCCTATGAGGCTGTGAGAGACAGCTATAAGGGACCTGAGGTGTAAGTGGCTAAGTTGATGTGCTTAGATACGGAAAAAGAAATATTAGCGAGATATTTTGCGTAGCAGTTAAAATCTCTACAAGAAAGAAAAAAGGGAATCCCGATTTCACTAAGCAAGTGAAATAAGGGATTCCCTTTTATATTTCAACTATCTATGCAAGTTAGCACTTCTCAGGCTCTGGATAGTCAACGCCGAAGGTTTCAACGGTAACAGATTTCATAACCTGAGGAGTTGTAGGACGGTCGTTCCAGTCAGTATCTGTCTCTGCAATCTTGTTTACAATCTCGATTCCCTCGATTACCTTGCCGAAGGCTGCGTAATCACCGTCGAGATGAGGTGATGTCTTGTGCATGATAAAGAACTGTGAACCTGCTGAGTTTGGCATCATTGATCTTGCCATTGAGAGAACACCCTCTGTGTGCTTAAGATCATTCTTGAAGCCGTTTGATGAAAACTCACCCTTGATTCCGTAGCCCGGACCACCCATTCCTGAGCCTTCAGGATCTCCGCCCTGAAGCATGAAGCCCTTTATTACTCTGTGGAAGATAAGTCCATCATAAAAGTTCTTTTTGATAAGTGAAATGAAGTTGTTTACTGTGTTTGGTGCAATTTCAGGATAAAGCTCTGCCTTCATGACATCGCCATTTTCCATTGTGATAGTAACAACCGGATTCTGTGCCATTATTCTAATTCCTCCTATGTTGTATGCCTAAATCTGTCAGCATTTTTTTTCTGGGCGGTATTTATGCCCACCATAGAAAATTATAACAAAAGAAAGGAACTATGGCACCCTTTTTGCGGGTTATTTTATCCTGTTGGCAATTCTGCCTTCCTTTACACCGAAGGTGGTGTAGTGAGAAAGAAGAGCATCAGGATTTGCACCGATGGAAGTTCTAAGATCAGCATAGTTCATGTAGTAGTAATATGCATTGAATGCAGAGTTGTTTCCTGAATAGGACATAAGTGCAGCTGCTGCAGGATCGGAAGGTGCTGCCGGTGTCTGGTTTATATTCTGCACATAAACTTCGATGCTGGCATAATTGTCGCCGTTCTTATATGGATCTTCATCGATGTAGAAATAGAAGAATACATTCTTGACGGTTTCATCCTTACCGATATGTAGCTTGATATTTTCTGTGCCTTTCTTGAAAGTACACTCTACGTATGTATCTTTACTGGTGTGGTCACCAATGTAATATGTATAGTTATATCTCGACCAGAACCATACCTCTCTGGTGGAACCTGCATCCATGGAAACGACGGTATCACCAAAGTCAAAGCCGTAAGGATAATCGCTTGCTGCATAGGTCTTTACATTAAAGACAGATACAAGCATAAGTACCAACAATAGTCCGCTTACAAAACGTGCTGCATTTCTTTTCATTTTTTTCATGATCACACACCTCGCTCAAGATTTGTTTATCTTTACATGATAGTTATACGAACCAAAAAATCGTTGTGGCAATGTTTCAACAATATTATATTATTTCGCTAACGATAATACATATAAAGATTCTCTTAAAACAATTAAAAAAAACAGACCTCCGAAAGTTCGGAAGTCTGCTATATTTCGATATTTATAGTACTTTGGACAGGAAGTCCTGAAGACGTTTACTTTGTGGATTTTCGAAGAACTCCTTAGGTGTATTTTCCTCAAGGATATTTCCTTCATCCACAAAAAGAACCTTTGTCGCAACTTCTTTTGCAAAGCCCATTTCGTGAGTTACAACCACCATGGTCATTCCGTCATCGGCAAGCTGCTTCATAACATCGAGAACTTCGCCGACCATCTCGGGATCAAGAGCAGAAGTTGGCTCATCAAAGAGCATAACCTCCGGATTCATGCACAGTGAACGGACAATTGCGATTCGCTGTTTCTGACCGCCTGAAAGAGATGCAGGATAAACATCGGCTTTATCGAGAAGATTTACTCTCTTTAAAAGCTCCGTTGCCTTTTTGCGGGCTTCATCCTCACTCATGACTTTGAGTTTTACAGGAGCTAGGATAATGTTATCCATGATTGTCAGGTTGTTGAACAGGTTAAAGTTCTGGAAAACCATTCCCATTCTTTCTCTTACCTTGTTGATATTGACCTTTGGATCAGTTATATCTTCGCCGTCAAAGATAATATGGCCGGAAGTGGGGCGCTCTAAGAGGTTAAGGCACCTGAGGAACGTACTTTTTCCTGAGCCGGAGGGACCAACGATAACTATCTTTTCCCCTTTATTTACCTCATAGTTTATGCCGTTCAAAACCTTTGTAATGGTTCCATCGGTATTCTTAAATTCTTTGCACAGATTCTTAACGGTTATCACTCTTGCGCATCCTCCTTTCCAGATTATCAAGGAGTATCGTGAGCAGTTTGATTATCACGAAGTAGATGACTGCTGCACCAATAAGAGGCATAAAGGCATCGTAAGTTCTTGATGCTATCTGATTGGCAACACGGGTCAGATCGGCAAGACTTACATATCCTACAATGGCTGTTTCCTTGATCAGAGTAATGAACTCATTTCCCAAAGGTGGAATGACGTTCTTTATGGCCTGAGGAAGAATGATGTAGCGCATGGTAGCTGCTTTGGAAAGGCCAAGGCTTCTGCCTGCTTCCATCTGTCCCTTATCTACAGCAAGGATTCCGCCCCTGACTATCTCGGATACGTAAGCGCCTGAGTTGATGCCAAAAGATAGTGAGGCAACCAGAACGCCGTTGTTGGAAGATGCCATAATGATGAACCACATAATAAGAAGCTGCAGTACGCTGGGAGTTCCTCTGATTATGTCAACATATACGGATGCAATGTAGCTAAGGACTGTAGGTTTACCATCTTCAGTGGTGGATAGCTTCATAAGAGCTACGATTGTTCCTATGATGATACCAAGAAGCCCTGCAAAAAGAGCTATCTCCAGTGTTACTCCCAGACCGGAAATATACAATTTCCATCTGTCGCCTGTTATGAAGGCTGCGACAAAACGTTCAGTTAAAGTCATTTATTTGTATTACTCCTCAATGTACTGTGATACGAGCTTGTCGTAGGTTCCATCCTCTTTAAGCTCTTTTAATGCATTGTTGATCTTGCCTGCAAGGTCTGTGTTTCCCTTAGGAAGAGCAATCGCATAATGCTCAGGTTCGAAATTGAAGTTGGTTCCGGGAAGAACATCAACCTTATCTGAGAACTGTGTACCAAATACTTCAGCAGGATTCTTATCTACGATAACGCAGTCAACCCTTCCGTTGTTAAGGTCGTTAACTGCATCAACAGCCTTATTATATGCTGAAACTGAAGCACCTTCAATCTCATCGGCAATGAATTCACCTGTTGTTCCGAGCTGAACACCAATCTTGAGATTCTTAAGGTCATCTGCTGTAGCGATAGAAGCGCCCTTTGGCACGATAACTGCCTGAACAGCTTCATAATATGAATCAGAGAAATCAACAGTCTGCTTTCTCTCTTCTGTAACAGTCATACCTGCGATAGCAACATCAATCTTGCCGCCGATAGAAGATACCAGGGAATCAAATTCCATGTCCTGAACCTGAACATCCATACCGATCTTTTCGCCAATAGCCTTGATGAGAGCGATATCAAATCCATCAGGCTTTCCGTCGTCCCCAACATACTCGAATGGTGGGAAAGCAGCGTTTGTTCCTACGATAAGAGTTCCGTTTGTTGCCTGTGAAGAGTCTGATGCGGCATTTCCGCATCCTACAAGGGCAAGAACGGTTACGATTGCTGCAAGAGCAGTGGCGAATACTTTCTTTTTCATAAATTCCTCCTTCTTGGACATGCTGTCCCAGACTCTTTGCCTGACAGATGATGTCCCTTTGCTTTGATATTTGGTTTATACATTTTATGAATAAATATACAACTTTATGTATAATATAACAATGATATTAAAATATATCAAGCACAAAATTATTATTTATGAAAAAATATGAATAATACTGTAAAAAAACCCCCTTAGCCGGTAAGCTAAAGGGGGTAAACATCTACATTTGCTCTTTTTCTAATTTTTTATCCATGAGATATCCGATAACTGCTCCGATAAGAATTCCGGATAAAGTTCCCATCCATAGATTGGAAACAGTGATACCTATGATAAATCCGGCGATCAGTCCAACGAAGATATAAAGCCCTGTCCAGGAGGTCTTTTGCTTCTTCATGGAATAATAATCGCAGCCGTCCTTGAATTCACGTAAAACATAGCCCGCTTTTTCAAGTCCTCGAACCCGGTGATCATTTTCGTGCCGGCAGGAAGTACTTATTTCCCTGAGGTCCTTGAACATGAAAACAAATTTCGCCATGGTAGAAAAGATTTCCGCATCATAGCCTGTTTTGTCATATTCATTCTCAAGTTCCACGCGTATTTTCACTTCACCATGGAAGCCTGCTTCCTCAAAGTGGATGGACCCGACTTTTTTCTGTTCACCTTTAATAAGACTGACTGACCAGGGCTCCTCCCAGATTTTTTCAGTGTTCTGCGGTTGTAGTAAAAAATGCTTGGTAACAAGCGGGAATAATTTTTCGTCCATGTTCCCCATTCCTCCGTTATAAATATCCCCCATTTATTATGTAAACGTATTTTATCATAAACGAAGTCGATATGGAATGAATGCGCGAATTCGTTACTGCAGCGCACTCCAACCTGCTTCATGCCAGCATTCTCCGGTTCCTATCTGGGTGATTGAAGAATAGTAGGGCATGGGGAGAGTTCCTGTAAGCGGTACATCTCCTGTAAGTACATCTGCTATGGCATTTGCCCCTTCAGAACCCGGAAGGTAGCACATGATGCAGGAATCCCAGTCATTAAGATAATCGTCTATTATCACATTTCTTCCAGCGAAGATAAGTGTCAGGGTTGGCTTTCCTGAGGAAGCGGCTTCTTCGATGGCTTTTTTGTTGCCACTAAGCGCCATGTCTCCTACGATGGAAAGATCCTTAGTATCTCCAAGCCACTCAGCATAAGTCTGTTCGCCTACGCAAAGAAGTACAAGGTCGCATTCATCTATCCTATTGGAATCCGTGATGACTTCAAAGCCTTTTTCTGCACCGGCAGCTTCAAGGGCTTCGAGTATGGTGGGATCATCAGGGAGCATCCGCTTGTTGTGATCTTTGTCGCTTGCTCCAAGCCAGAAGTAAGTCCATCCGCCGCATAGGACTCCGGTGTCTGAAGAAGCAGGGCCTGTAACAAAGACTTTCATTCCTTTGCTGATGGTCATATTTTTACCTGCTTTTAGAGGCACAAAGGATTTAGCTGCCAGTTCTCTTGCTACCTGATGAGAGCGCTCGCTTCCAAATTCATGGGAAGGAGAAAAATCTTTCATATAAGGGTCTTTAAATAGTCCGGCATCCATTTTTACCCTTATGATTCTTGTGACTGCGTCGTTTACGCGTTCTTCACTTATTGAGCCTTCATTAACGGCTTCCACGATGTATTTTCTGCATTCCTCATATCGATCTGCTTCCATCAGCATATCTATGCCGGAGTTGACGCAGAGTATCACGTTATCTTTTATGGTATCGCCGGAACATTTTTCTATGGAATCCCAGTCGGAGAGTACAAAGCCGTTAAACCCAAGATCTTCTTTCAGATAGCTCAGATACTTGGCGTTTTCGTGCATCTTGGTTCCCCAGAGTGAGGAGTGGGATACCATTATGGACTGAACCCCGGATTTTACAAGGGCTTCATATACGGAAAGCTGAGCAGCTATTTCGTCCTCTGACATCTGGGCATCGCCCCTGTCTATTATCCTGGCAGTTGAATCTGAGTATTCGCCTGTTCCGTATTTTGTATATCCGGCTCCAAAGAAATGCTTTGCACAAACAACAACGCCTTGGGATAAAAGCCCCTCAGCGTATGCTGTTGAAAGCTCTTTTACCGTATCGTTATCATTGGAATAGCACTCGTAAGTTCTTCCCCATCTTGGATCCTGAGCTGCATCCACGCAGGGAGAAAAATTTAGAAGCATCCCGGTGTGTACTATGTCCGAACCCACAAGGGCTCCGTATTCCCTGGTAAGTTCCGGATCATTTGCTGCACCGATATTTATATTCTGGGGAAAAATCACGGAGCCGTAGGCAAAGTTTACGCCGTGGACACTGTCCTGGCCATAAATATATGGAATCGGAGCATCGGAGGAAAGAGCACTGCTCTGGTACTTACAGACTATCTCATACCACTCCTCGGAGGTGGGATTTGGAAGCACCTCAAACTTAGAGAGAATGGAGCCGTAGTCGTGCTTTTCCATCTCGTCAAAGCTTACATTGTAAACAGCACCTTCCACCATCTGGGCTGCCTTCTGGTCCAGAGTGAGCGTAGAAACAATTTCCTCGGCGGTCATGCCTTCATATTTTTCCAGGGCGGAAGTTGCTGCGAGATATGAGGATTCAGATGCTTCAGAAACTTCAGCAGTTGCTGCAGAATCTGATGGTACTGATGATGTTGATTGTGCACAGGAAGTAAGCATCAAAGATGATGCGAGAAGTGGTACTAGGATTTTTGCAGATTTCATGGCTTTCCCCCAACAAATGCTGTCTTGAATTACTATTACTATTCTATTATCTTAGCATAAATTATCTATGAAATTGCGATAATGACTTTTTTACCCATTTCAAAATACTACTTGACACATTATACTATGCAACATATAGTATTGTGTAACAGGAGGTAATGTGATGGAAAATCAGATGAAACGAGGCCTTTTGGATGTATGCGTCCTGGCTGCCATCAAAAATGAAGACTCCTACGGCTATCAGATAGTAAAGGACATGAGTTCCTACGTTGAAATATCTGAGTCGACGCTTTACCCGATACTGCGCAGACTTGAGAATCAGCAACTGTTGACGGTAAGGTCAGCAGAACACAACGGGAGGCTTAGGAAGTATTACCACATAACCGATGCAGGGCTTGCCAGACTAAAAGCCTTCGAGGAAGAGTGGAAAGAATTGATGCAGATTTATGAGTATGTGACGAGAGGGGACAAGAATGAATAAGACAGAGTTTACCAATCAGCTGACGGCTGCACTTGCCGGTCTTTCGGAGGAGGACATCAGAAAATCGGTGGACTTTTATACAGAGATGATCGATGACCGCATTGAAGATGGGATGCCTGAGGAGGAAGCGGTTGCAGCTCTTGGAAATATTGATGAGATCAGGAGTAACATCCTGCAGGAGATTCCCATAACAAGGATAGTAAAAGAAAAGATTACTCCTAAGAGAGCCTTTAGCCCGGTGGAGATAGTTCTTTTAATTTTCGGAGCGCCGCTGTGGCTGCCGCTGCTTTTAGCTTTCATAATTATATGCTTTGCGCTATTCCTGTGCTTTTGGATCATCATTCTTTCGCTTTATGTTGTTGATCTTTCAGTATTTCTTGCAGGAATGGTTGGAATCATCGCACCGTTCACCGGATTAAACACAGCCTTCGCCGGATTGTTTACATTAGGCTGCGGAATAGCTCTTTTAGGTCTGTCGGTTCTGCTGTTTTTTGGTTTCAATCAGGTGGCAAAGGGAATGCTCTTTTTAAGCAAAAAGATCGTTTTGGGAATCAAGAAGCATTTTGTGGGAGGTAATACAAATGAGAATTGAGAAAAAAATTGCAATAATCATCGCTGCAATTATGGTCATAGGGGGATTATCAATGGCCATTTCTGCAGTATTATCTGTAGGAGGAAATTTCAGAAATATGTTCGGGACAGTGGAGTATCAGGAACAGACAAAAGAGATAACAGAAGCTTTTGACGATATAGATATCGATGTTAAGGATCAGGATCTTTATATCAAAAAATCAACAGATAAGAGAGCTTATTTTATCTGTAGTGAAAGTAAGAATATTAAATACAACGTGTCTGTATCAGGAAAGACCTTGAAAATAGAAGAAAAGTCAGAAAACAAGTTATGGCATTTCAGCTTCGGAGATATGGATTCGCACCCAGCCCAGCTCTATCTCCCGGAGGACAAATACAATAATCTGAAAGCTCATGTCGGAAGTGGAGACATGTACCTTCAGGAGAGTTTCGAGCTTGGTAACGTGGATCTTAAGGTAGGAAGCGGCAACATATATCTTGATAAAGTGATTGCCGATGCGGTTAATCTCAAGACCGGAAGCGGACAGATATGGTTTACAGGATCCCAGACAGTCAGCACTTCTATTCATTCCGGTAGTGGTGATCTTACTGCTCAGGACATCGCATGCAAAAAAGGCTTTAGCGTTGATACAGGCAGTGGAAAGCTGTTCCTTTCCAATGTCACTTCCACAGAGTCTTTTTATGCCAAGGCAAGCAGCGGCGATATTTTCCTGGAATCCTGCGATAGCATTAAGATGGAGCTTCGTTCCGGAAGCGGAGATATAACCGGTTCAATCAAAACTGCAAAGACCTTTGATGCCCATGCAGGTTCAGGTGACGTGAGAGTTCCTACGGATGGAAATGGAGGAAATTGCCTTATTAAGACCGGATCTGGAGATATCGAGATTACAGTTGAGAATTAAATTCAGGGGATAGTGATCTCTTTGGGAAGGGATTTTTAGTTCATTTCATTAGATTTAATAATAACGAGCCAGGCAAGATGATTTTTCGGATGATTTTTGCTTGGCTCGTATGACATGCAGCCCTAGTCTAACACTCACAGCGATCTTTTCTTGTAATCCTAGTGTCTGTCTGCTGTTACTTCTTGCGCTCAGGACACTCGAGGCAAGAGTAATAGGTCATACAAGCGTTGTTTTCTGGGAAAATACTGTCATTTTCCTTCTTGATGTACATAATGTTATCTGTCACGTTCCCTTTGCTTTTTTCTATATGCGCTGTCGGAAAAGCCTTTTTATCTTGGAAAACCGTAAAGGAAAACGGATCGCATTCATTATCTCTGTATTGGCAGGTATAGTCGCTTACTATATTTGCAAATGGTTAGACAGGGATGAGTAACACGGTACTAGCCTGAGAACAGCTCACTCTGACGAGCAAGAAACCCTCGATGTCGCCACATCGAGGGTTTCGCTTTGTCATAGAATATATAATCGCTTTTTATTGCGTTTCCGCATAATCATATTACTACAACTATTATTTTCAGTCAAATAAAACTCTTATAAAGAAACTCGATCAATAGCTGCTTTTTCCACATTATACATGATTAGTACGCAGATTTGTACCCTAAAATTACCCTAATTTAAGTGTTCCAAAACGTACTTTTTTGAACCAAAACAGACATTTACAACAAAAGAGTTATAACAACAAAAAAGACTGAAACACCAGCATTCATCTGGATTCCAGTCTTTTTTATTGAGCAGGGGAAGCAGGATTCGAACCCGCATGAGCGGTTTTGGAGACCGGCATACTAGCCATTGTATGATTCCCCTTTATGCCGTCGTCGCTATCGCACCGACGAATGCTAGTATAGCATGATGATTTTGAAATGTAAAGAAGTTTTTTTGATTATTTTAGCAACTCCAACGGGGTTGCTTTGGGGTTGTTTTGGGGTTTACTTTGCGTTATACTATGCTTGACTGGAGGACTGTCTTATGAGTATAGAGAGCAGTAGAATGTCAGAGCTTAGGGCTGAAATAGAGTTATTACCCAAGGGCAATATTACTTATAAAAATATACGCGGAAAACGTCGGATGTATCTTCAATGGTATGAAGATGGCATCAAGAAGAGCGTCTATGTCAAAAAAGCCGATGAAGATGATATTGAAGCTAAGGTGAACCGTCGCAAGGAATTAGAACGGGAGCTTCGAGTGGAAGCCTATGTGGCTGGTTTGTCGGGGGCTTTGAGAGATAACGATTTTCTTCAAGAAGAAAAAGGCAGCTACAGTAATAATGATGTTTCTTTTGAAATGCGCGTAGTAAGATATGATTCACTTGCTGCTATGTGCAAAGGCGTTGAAAAATACGACAGAAGGGAGTGTTTTGAACTCCTTGATAGGTACCTTGGAAGTGATACTTATGGAAAGGTATGCCTGATCTACGGTCTTAGACGTACCGGGAAAACGACACTTGTTCTTCAGGCGATTTCTGATTTGCCATTAGATGAAACGGCATATATAAAGGCTCTTTCGACAGATACCATGGCCATGCTTAACAGAGACCTTAGGAAGCTGGAGGAATTGCGTGTTAAGTATGTTTTTATTGATGAGGTTACGCTTATTAGTGATTTCATTGATTCAGCATCTCTTTTGTCAGATGTATATAGTATGACCGGGATGAAGATAATTCTTTCCGGCACGGATTCGTTAGGACTTATTCTTTCCACAGACGATGAGCTCTATGACAGGTCTTTTACCATACATACAACATTCATCCCTTTCAGGGAGTACTCCAGGCTTCTGGGGAAGAATGACATAGATGAGTACATCAGATATGGAGGTACTCTTAGAGCAGGTGAGACTAACTTTGATGATAATGATCTCATGGATGAGGGAGCTTCGTTTAGAGATGATGAATCTGCCAGGAGGTACATTGATACAGCTATAGCGCGGAATATTCAGCATAGCCTGGCGTGCTACAAATCCGGCGGGCATTTCAGGCATCTTTTGGATTTGTATGAAAACGGGGAACTGACAGGAGCGATTAATCGCATTATTGAGGATATGAACCACAGGTTTTTGTTGTCTGTTCTTGAGAAGGATTTTGTATCCCATGATCTTGGTTCGGCCAGACAGATAGATCGAAAAAAGAAAGCCTTGGAGGGAAAGGAAAGCGTTCTTGATCATATCGATGAACTTACTGTAGTTAATAAACTCAGGGAAATACTGGATATAAAGAATTCGGATGAGAGAATTGTACCTTTAGACAGGAACCATGTAGCAGAGATAAAAGAGTATCTATATCTGCTGGATCTTATTATGAATTGCGAAAGCGAATCCATAGAGGGAATGGGAACTGAGGAAAGGATTCTTTTCACTCAGCCGGGTATGCGTTATTGTCAGGCGCAGGCCCTTGTTTTTTCCTTGATGAAGGATGAGATATTTAGTTTAGTGTCCGCAAGGGAAAGAGGAGAAATCTGTGATAGGATACTTGGTGATGTCAGGGGACGTATGTTGGAAGAAATAGTTCTTTTAGAGACTGTTAAAACATTACCTGCCGGGCAGAGAGCGTTTAAACTGGTATTTCCAATGGGAGAGTTTGATATGGTGATACTGGACGAGCAGAACTATGCTATCCGGCTTTATGAGATCAAGCATTCCGAGCAGATAGATTCACATCAGTATAGACATCTTGTGAATAAAGATATGTGTCAAAAAGCTGAATTTAAGTACGGCACTATATTGGATAAAACGGTTCTTTATAGGGGAACTGATACGGAAGTTAATGGTATAAAATATCGAAATGTGGAGAAATACCTCATGGAATTGGGTGCTAGGCGCTAATGTGCTATACTGAACCTGCACCTATTTACATGATGGAGAGCTGGTTACCGTTAGCGACCGTATTTTGGTCGGTTACGGTATCCGCATCCGATCGGATTTTGTCAGATACAGACTGGTGTTTATAGAGGAGGAATGACTATGAAAAAGAGAGTTTTAGCGGCATTTCTGGTGTCGGCGTTTATTTTATCTGCGTGCCAGGGCAAATCAGCACCGGAGGCGGATCAGGCAGATACGGATTCACAGGAATCAGTAGCAGACACCCGCGAAACAATATCATCAGATGCGGTTGCAGAGTCAAACATGCAAGATTCGAATAATGCAGATTCAAAAAATGTGGAATCAACTGTTTCTACGTCATCGTCGGAGAATCTGCCTCCGCTTAATGTATTAGATGACAAATACAGAACTACCTATGAGATATTTGTTTATTCCTTTGCTGACAGCAATGGCGATGGAATCGGCGATCTAAAGGGCGTGACAGATAAGCTTGACTACATAAATGATGGTGATGACAGCACAGATACGGATCTTGGCTGCAATCAGATATGGCTTATGCCGATAATGCCGTCTCCTACTTATCACAAATATGATGTGGTTGATTACAAGGACATTGACGAGCAGTACGGCACTTTGGAGGATTTTGACAATCTGGTGAAGGCATGTCATGACAGGGGCATCAAAGTGATAATCGATCTTGTGCTGAACCATACATCCAGTGAGCACCCCTGGTTTAAGGAGGCGAAAGAGTATCTGAAAAACCACAGCGAACTGGATAGCCTCTATGGGGAGAACGGCGGTGCTATTCCTGAGATAGAGAGCGAATGCCCCTATGTCTATTACTACAATTTCACCAAACAGCAGCAGACAGGATACGAAAAGGTAAATGGAACTGACTGGTACTATGAGGCCCGTTTCTGGTCAGGAATGCCGGATCTTAATTTAAGCAGCACTGCCGTTTGGAACGAGATTACAGAAATAACACAGTTCTGGACCGACAGGGGCGTTGATGGCTACAGGCTTGATGCTGTTGCCTATTACTACACAGACAACAATGAGCAGAACATAGAGTTCATGACCCGCTTCAACGACATGGTAAAGAGTCAGAACGATAATGCATATATTGTTGGTGAAGCCTGGGTAGCGCAGTCCACCTACGCAGACTACTACACCAGCGGAATCGACAGTTTTTTTGACTTTGATTTCTCAGGAAGTGAGGGAATGATAGCGACTGTTGCCAGAGGAAAAAAGGCACCTGTCCTGTTTGCAAAGGCTATGGCCCAGGAGGAAGAGCTTTACGAGTCAAAGAATCCTGATTACGTGAATGCGCCCTTTTATACCAATCATGATATGGCAAGGAGTGCAGGTTACTTTGTGGGCCGGGGCTCAGATAACATGGTGAAGATGTCAGGAGCACTTAACCTTCTTATGGGTGGAAATGCCTTTGTTTACTATGGCGAAGAGCTTGGCATGAAGGGCTCCGGAAAAGATGAGAATAAGCGGGCTCCTATGCAGTGGACCGCTTTGGGTTCAGGCAGCGCAGACGAATCCATCATGTGCGATGGACCAAAGGACATGGAAAAGTTTGAAATGCCGTATCCCGCTCTTGATGAACAGGCTTTAGATCCTTATTCCATTTACAACTATTACAAAAAGGCAATTCGCCTTAGGAACACATTCCCTGTTATCGCCAGGGGCAAAACAGAGCCCATAGAGGTTCTCTCGGATGAGACTTCAGGCGTTGGAGCTTTCCTTAGATATGGCAGTACCGGACTTTCATCCGATTCCGGTGACTATATTGTCTTTGATGAAAATGGTGATAATATCGGAATGGATGGTGTAGTTAAGCCTGCTCTTGGTGCAAAAGATCCGTTATATGGGGAGGCAGCGCTGCTTATACTTATAAATAACGGCAAAGACACTAAGACAGTTGACCTTTCCAAGTGGAGCGGAACAGGTAATAACCCTGAACTTGCTTTTGAATTAAATGTTGGTGAGGAGAGCAGTGCACTTGAGGGAACAACCCTGACTATTCCTTCCTATGGAATTGCAGTGGTAAAGTAAAATGTAGATTTCGTGAGAACATGATTCAGACGGCAAACAAGCCCTTCGATGTAAGTCGACTGGAATTGGATTGTTTGTTGATATATTTACGAGGAGATTATGAAAAAAGAATTCGACAACTATATTTTTGACTTATATGGAACTCTGATCGACATCCACACGGATGAGGAGAAAGAGGGACTCTGGCAGGAGATGGCAGAGTATCTCATGGCGAACTTTGGCGTAAGCTATAAGTCAGAGGCTCTTAGAAAAAGATATGTTGAAATCTGCGCTGAGGAGGAGAAAAAACTTAAGGCAAAAAATGGCGCAGACTTTCCGGAAATCAGAATTGAAAATGTGTGGGGGAGACTTATTTCTGAGGGAAAATCCTGCTGTGAGAAGGCTTCTTCAGACACTGCTGCAGCTTGTGGCAATACTCTGGATACAGGCGAAAGCGAATCGAATGTCTTTGCTACTGTAGACCTGGAGTCCAAGGAAATCCGCAATCTCTGTATCTTTTTCCGTGAGTCCTCGAGAGATAAACTTGTAGTCTACGAGGGAGTCAAAGATACTCTGGATAAACTGAAAGCTATGGGGAAGGGTATATTTCTTTTATCTAATGCCCAGCGCGCCTTTACGGAAAAAGAGCTGGAGGATACAGGATTAACGGATTACTTCGATGATATTTTCATTTCCTCTGACAAGGAAATAAAGAAACCACAGAAGGAGTTTTTGGAACTGCTTGTCAGGAAAAATGGGCTTTTCGTTGACAAGTGTGTTATGATAGGTAATGACATTTTCAGTGATGTGGGTGTTGCGTTCAAAAATGGCATGAACAGCGTTTTTCTTAACACCTATGATTTTACTGAAAAGAAAATTGACAGAGAGCTGTCTGAGCTTGGAATAAAGGGCTCGGAGCTGATGCCTGTCATAGCAGGGGATGGAGATATTCGCAGCATTCTTCCGGGAGCATGACCTTGGGAAATGCATTAATTTGGCAAATATAATAAATAAGAGAGGATTACGTATGCAGGACAGATTACCAAAGAGAGAAGAAGTCGCACAGGAACTCACCTGGAGACTTGAGGATATTTATGACGATGAGGCAAAGTGGGAAGAGGAGCTTAAGAAGCTCGGAGAAGTAGCTGATGTGGTTGCTTCATATCAGGGAAAGCTTTCCGAGAGCGCAGCAAACCTCCTTGGACTTTGCAAGGCAGATGAGGAGATGAGCCTTCTTCTTGACAGAGTTCACGGCTATGCTCACATGAGAGAAGACCAGGATACAGCCAATTCCAAGTATCAGGCCATGAAACAGCGTGCCATGACAGCTTATATGCAGTCTGCAGAAAAGAGTGCTTTTATGAACCCTGAGATTCTGCAGCTTTCAGATGAAAAGCTTGAGAGCTATTATGCAGAGCTCCCTGAACTTCTCAGATACAAGAGAGCAATCGGTGAGATCAGAAGACTTAAGGATCACATGCTTTCCAGCGAGATGGAACAGCTCCTTGCCAGCGCAGGAGAGATGCAGGGTGCATCACAGAAAGCCTATGGAATGCTTTCAAATGCGGATCTCAAGTTCCCATCAGTAAAAGACAGTGAGGGAAACGAGGTTACTCTTTCAAACGGAAGATTCGTGCCTACTCAGATGTCCAAGGACAGAGCGCTTAGAAAAGTCAGCTTTGAGACTTTCTACGGAAAATATGAGGAGTTTAAGAATACCTGGGCTGCCATGTATGACGGCGAGCTCAAGAGCCGTATTTTTGAGGCTAAGGCTAGAAAGTACAACTCTGCTTTTGAGGCAGCAGTTGATGGCAATGATGTTTCACCTAAGGTTTGCGACAGTCTTTTTGAGTCCATCCATGACAATATGGACAAGATGCACAGATATGTGACTCTTCGCAAGAAGCTTCTTGGGGTTGATGAGCTTCATATGTACGATGTTTATGTTCCTATGCTTCCTGATTTTGAGATGAAGGTTACCTATGAGGAGGCAAAAGAGATATCTCTTAAGGCTCTTGTTCCTCTTGGAGAGGACTACCTTGATGTGGTAAAAGAGGCTTATGAGAACAGATGGATAGATGTGGTTGAGAATGAAGGAAAAAGAGGTGGTGCATATTCCTCAGGTGTTTATGATGTTCACCCTTATATGCTTCTTAACTACAACGATACTCTTGATGATGTATTTACCCTTGTTCATGAGATGGGTCATTCAATGCACACCTGGTATTCCAATAAGGCTCAGACAATAGTAGATGCTAATTACAAGATCTTTGTTGCAGAGGTTGCTTCTACTACAAACGAGGTTCTTCTTTATCATTACCTCAAGGATCATGCTAAGAGCAAGGAGGAGAAGGCGTTTATCATCAACCACTTCCTCGACAGCTTTAAGGGTACAATGTTTCGTCAGACCATGTTTGAGGAGTTCGAGAGAAAGACCTGCGAAATGGCAGAAGCAGGAGTACCTCTCACAGCAGAGTCACTTTACGATGTATATCTTGGTCTCAACAAGGAGTACTTTGGTGAGGACATGATTTCTGACCCTCAGATCGGATGGGAGTGGTGCAGAATACCTCACTTCTATTACAACTTCTATGTATATCAGTATGCTACCAGCTTTGCAGCTTCTGTAGCTATTGCAGACCGCATTCTTAAAGAGGGGGCTCCTGCTGTGGAACAGTACAAGAAGTTCCTTTCAAGCGGATGCACACAGGATCCTGTTAGTCTTCTTAAGATTGCAGGCGTTGACCTTACAACCAAGGCTCCTATCGATGCAGCTCTCAAGGTATTTGGAGAGGCTATCACAGAAATGGAAGAGATTTCCAAATAAAATATATCATGAATAAATAAGAGAGACTGAACATTTGAATGGTATCATAAAATGTCAGTCTCTCTTTTTATGCACATCTGCTATGTAGCATGAGGTATGACTTCTTAGATGAAATTACAGAAATCCGCACTAGCTGCGGATTTCGTGAGAACATGATACGAGAGGCAAATAGGCCCTTCGACGAAGTCGACTTTTAATGGCCTATTTGCGGCATTCTTGATCGTTTCCTACCAGATTTACAGTCTCTTTATCCATGCCCAGGCAAGATCAGACCAGAGGCCTACATCTTCCTTAAGGCTTTCGTCAATTCCCGTGGCTTCCATCTCATTTCCGCTAAAGAACTGTTCAATCAGTTCCTGTCTGCGTTTTTCAGATACGTTTACGCCCTTTCCTTCTTTTACAGAAAAAGCAGCTCGCATGGTCTGTTCCATGGTGTAGTCACCTCCGGACCAGCCCTGGAAGAAGGCTTTGTTTGCTATGGTAAGTCCATGGTAACCGGCGGGGAAAACATAGTGGGCAAAGGGCACATTCTTTTTGCGGAGAGCCATTGCAAATAAATAGCTGTTCTCAACAGGTACAAGTGCATCCTCCTGTGTCTGCCAGATAAAGCAGGGAGGAGTGCTTTCGGTAACCTGTTTTTCCAGGGAAAAGTACATAAGCTCATCTGCTGACGGGTTATCTCCAAGTAGTGCTCTTACAGAATCCTTATGGGTGTACTCTCCGGTTGTAATAACAGGATAGGAGAGGATCACGCCGTCAGGTCTGTTGGAGAAATTGTTGAGCTCAGCATCCTTATCTGTTATGTCATCAAAGTGAACTGCAAGGCTTCCGCACACATGAGCTCCTGCTGAGAAACCGCAGATAAGAAGCTTCTTACCGGAGATTTTGTACTTGTCAGCATTTTTTCTGATAAAGCGAACAGCTCGGGAAATGTCTTCAAGGGGCTGCTTCTTAAGGGGCACAGACATGGTGATATCTGTGGTATAGCTCAGTACAAAGACATTCATACCGCGGTCAAAAAATTCTTTTGCGGGAAGTTCACCTTCGTGGGAGCAGCACATGCAGTATCCGCCTCCGGGAACTACCAGCATGGCATCACGCTCTTCATCATCGCTGTGAAGATAAGCGGTGATATTTGGTGTAAAGCCATAGGCAGCAGGATAATCATATTCACCATCTTTCCAGATATTTTTCCTGAACATGGAAAAATCCGGCTGTGGCATCCCTTTTAATAAAAAGTCATCATCGCTGTAATCAGGTTCCCACTTATCGATTTCATCTGCCGGAACAGCAGCTTCAAGAACTGCATAGTAAGCCTCTTTTGCCTCACACTTACCCTTAAAGCAGAGAGGATAGCTGGTCTCTCTTCTAAAGCCTGACAGCCAGCTGTTCTCATCAAGAAGATTCCAGAAGGTAACGCTGGTAATATTGGCCTTTCCTGATCTCTTGGCGTCAAGATAGATTTTGAATACTTCCTTATACCTGAGGGCCAGATTGTGCATGGACTCCTGACTAGGATCAGCGTTGTGCATGTCAAGCTCTGTGATGTTCAATTTGATACCAAGAGCTCCGTACATTTCGATTGCTGTGCGGTAATCATTAAGATCCGGATGGTCCATGAGAAGATGCGACTGCATGCCCATTCCGTCCACAAGCTTTTTGTCAATCAGGGGAGTGAGGACATTTTTGATGATGAAGTCTCTTTTCCATTCCTGAGCAGTTTCATAATCATTGTAAAAAAGATCTACGCCGGGAGCAGCATATTTTCTGGCAAATTCAAAGGCCTTGATAAAGAAATCCTCTCCGACGGTCTTAAGCCAGATGGACTTTCTAAAAGACCCTTCATCCACAATCTCATTTACCACATCCCAGGCATAGATGACACCGGGATAGTTTGTCTGAACAAAATCAAGAACGCCGTGGATATAGTTCTCAAGCCTTGCGAGCATGGTCTCTCTGTCGGCTAAAGGATACATCTCGTTGTACTTCTCGCAGAAAAACCACTTGGGTGTCTGGTTGTGCCAGACAAGAGTGTGTCCGCGCATGGCAATTTTCTGCTCTTTAGCAAACTCGAGATAAGGGATTGCATGTTCAAAGGTGAGAGCAGGGGAAAGGTTATATTTCTCGGGCTCAGACTTATTTAAGTCCTTATCAAGATAGAACATGGGCTTCATGTCATTCTCGCAGGTAAAACTGTTAAACTGCGTAGTGAGAAGCTCCATGTGAGCCTTGGTGTTAAGATTCCATCTGGAAATAGCAGCGCCAATCTTAAAATATGGCTCATAGGCAGTTTTTAAATTCATAAGTTCCTCCGTGTATTTGAATAACTATGTATATTATCATAAAGAAAAACAGACAGGATTTATCCCTAAATATTGCTTACTTTCTCTTATTTTCGTGCTTGAGGATTTGAAACTTATGACATATAATATTCAAAAATCAGATTGCAATGTTTATATGAAAAAGGTTATATATGAAGCGTTTTTGGTCAGTTATTAAACAAACATTGCGGTTTGTGCTTAAGCCATTGTCTTTTGTACCCGCAATCATAATGATGTGTATGATTTTCGGCTTTTCCGGACAGGATGCCACCACCAGCAGTGAACTGAGTTATAAGGTAGGTGTCAAGGTCTTTACTGTTGCCAATGAAACTTTGGATAAGGGATGGACGCAGAAGCAGATTGAGAGACTGTCCAGACAATCGCAGCACTATATTAGGAAGACAGCTCATTTTTCAGAATATTTTATGCTTGGTATAACGGTAGCATTTCCGCTTTATGTATACGGACTCAGAGGCATCTGGCTTGTAATCTGCGCCGGAGGCTTTTGCATTGCTTTTGCCGGACTTGATGAATTCCACCAATCCTTTGTTGCCGGCCGCAGCCCTCAGAAAAGGGATGTTGTCATTGACAGCTGCGGCGTTATGATTGGCATTATTCTTACCAGAATAGTATGCTGGACGGGGCGTAAGACTATTTTCAGACCCCTGGCAAACTCAAAAGGATAAAAAACTATTGACATGTGCATTTGCACTGTGATATAGTACTTAAGTATTTGAAAACAAAGCAGAGTATCCACTCTCACCCTGCGGCGCAGCTGGCAGGCGTTAATATCTTTTCAAAACTTCTTTTGATAACAGATTTGTTTTGATGCGATTCATGTGGATACGTTTGCGGATGTATCCACTTTTTTATTGTATGGAGGGTAAGACCATTAGCGAGTTATTTATTAACGACCAGATCAGAGCTAAAGAGGTAAGAGTTATCGGTATCGAAGGCGAGCAGCTTGGAGTAATGTCCATTCAGGATGCCAGAAAGATTGCAGACGATGAAGGCGTAGATCTTGTTATGATTGCACCTACAGCTAAGCCACCTGTTTGCAGAGTTGTTGATTATGGCAAGTTTAAGTACGAGCAGCTTCGTAAAGAGAAAGAAGCTAAGAAGAAACAGAAGACAGTCGAGATTAAGGAAATCAGACTTTCGCCCAACATTGATACCAATGATCTGAACACTAAGGTCAATGCAGCTAAGAAGTTCCTTGAGAAAGGCAACAGAGTTAAGATCACACTTCGTTTCCGTGGCCGTGAGATGGCTCACATGGGAGCAAGCGTTCATATTCTTACTGACTTCGCAGAGGCACTTGCTGATGTTGCAGTTGTTGAGAAGCAGCCTAAGGTTGAGGGACGTTCTATGACTATGTTCCTTGCTGAGAAGAAGAACTGATAAGATTTTTTGCCAATTTACAATTTATTGGTTGAAAATATACATGATATAGGTTGCCAAAGTTAAGCAGTTATATGCTTGCAAATCCGTATCATACTTAAACTACATTTTTTATTTTAGGAGGATTTAGTTATGCAGCAAAAGATGAAGACAAAGAGAGCTGCTGCCAAGAGATTCAAAGTTACTGGCACAGGTAAGCTCATGAGAAACAAAGCGTATAAGCGCCACATCTTAACAAAGAAGTCCACTAAGAGAAAGAGAAACTTAAGACATGCTGGACTTGTTGACGCTACAAATGTAAAGACAATGAAGAGCATTCTTCCTTACGCATAATTATTGATCGCGTAGGACAGTTCGGTATTAGTTATTATTTTAGGAGGATATTAAGATGGCAAGAGTTAAAGGCGCATTAAATGCCAAGAAGAAGCACAATAGAGTATTAAAACTGGCAAAGGGCTACAGAGGAGCAAGATCTAAGCAGTACAGAGTAGCTA